>CAYJTE010000008.1:5215-12645 GCA_964372965.1 uncultured Methanosarcinales archaeon | reverse complement strand
ATCTAAAAATGTGATGAATCAGAAGATGGAACAATTAACTGGAAATTCGAAGATGTACCTTGTCGAACCAGGGGCGAACAATGTCTGTCAAAAGCTCAATTTGATTGCAATGGCAATGAACCAAGATATTGTTTTGAATCAGCATCAGATAGCACCCAATTAGTCTGGACATATTTTCAGCCATGTCCTGTCGATAAACAATGCAGTGAAGAAAGACAGGATTGTATACCGCTCCCTGATGCCGTAGAAAATCGTGAACCGTGTAATATCAATGGTGATGCAAGATGTACTGGAAATGTATTTGAAACATGTCAAAACTCTGATATTAACATAAACACAATGGTATGGGCAGTAGATGAAGATTGTGGGCAATCAACATGTATAGCGCCACAAGGGTGTATTAATGTACATGCTGAACTTATTGCTAATATTGATCAAACTTTACATATTTCTAATGACAGAATGACAAACCTCGGAAAGATATCTCAAATAGCGTTTTATCTCAATTACTATTTTGTCCGTGTTGCTGCTCTGCCACAACGTGATCCGGTTCTTAATCCACCTGTTGTCCCACCTGGTATTGAAATTTCACATGTTCATTATAATACTTTAGTCTCAGTGTACGGTGTTTTATGGGATTCAACACTCACACAACATGAAAAAACGCAGCGTATAGCTGATATAATATTCGCAAAGCTTCCAGTGGAGAACTAAACAATGCCACCGACTTCTCCAAGGACAATGTCAAAAACATCAGCAATTCAACCGCCACCACCAAATTCAGATCGATTGAAAATAGCAGTTATTGCGGTTATTAGTATTGTTGCAATTTTCGCAGTAATATTTTTTCTGCGAAATAGTGTAGGTCATGCTATTGAATTTAAAAATGAAGCAGAAATTCCACCTATGACGGCAGGGATATATATCGCAGACCAAGGCACAACAGAGGCAGGTGCTACGCTTACGTTGCCAATCCTTGCAAATATTGGTGATATTAAATCAGTTGCACTCGAATTTACTGCTGACTTTCCTGTTGAAAATGTTCGAGGTTGTTCAATTTTATTAAATCCCGAGCTTACTCAGCAATTTTATAGTTCAATTAGTACCTGTGATGTTCAGGCTGATGGACCTAAAGTAAAAGTAAAACTTGCATTTTTTTGTACTGAGCAGTGTAATAATGCTATGACCAATATTGTAAGTGTAGGTTCTTTAAATCTCGAGTTAAATGACGAGGTAAGCGGGGAGGTAGTTATTACATTTAGTCCGTTTAAATTTTATCAGTTTAGTCCTAGTGGAAGTGATATTGTTGAAATCACACAACTTCATAACCCCCGCTTTTTTATTGGTGACATTCCGAGAATATGCAGTTCAAATGATGTAGAAGCATGTAACACTGAAGTAGAGTGTCTTAGTATTGAAGGAACACAAACATATTGGTGGACGGATGAAACTTGTCGTGATGTAATAGAGTATCGACCTGAATTATCAACTTGTGAAGACACTGACTCTGGCGCTAATTTGCAAGTTAAAGGTTCTGTGACAGGGCTTCTATATGGTGTAGATGACTATACTTATACTGATACCTGTGCAGCGAGTGGTATTTCAAATGCCGTTAATGAGTTCATCTGCACAGATGGTAGTCCTATAGGTTATCAAAATCAGTACTGTGATGAAGGTCAAAGATGTAGTGATGGTGCTTGTGTAGCCTGTGAAGGTGGGGACGAAGGTTGCCTGCAAGCTAGTCGTCCTATTCCACTTAATAAAGAACAATGTGGAGAAGTTGGAGGATTCTGGTTAGCTGGGACTGGGACATGTGTAAATGAAGATACTTACAGAAGAACCGAAGCTTCCAGTGGAGAACCGCTCGCAGAAGCAGGATCAGAGGAAGAACCACAACCAATATTTATATGTACGGATTCCGATAATGGCAATAATCCCCTTGATGAACAAGGAAGTGTATCAGGTCTTGAAGATGGTGAAGTGTATGAAATAAGTGATAGCTGTGTGGATGACCCAAATCAAATAAAAGAATGGATTTGTAAAATAGATAATAAAAAAAAATCAGTGATTATGTCCTGTAGTGCAGGTCAAAGATGCAGTGACGGAGCATGTACTAGTTCAGGAAATAATCAAAACCTTAACGGACAACCACCAGCAAATCCAGATCCAAGTGCAGAACCACCTGCAGAACCAGAACCCAGTGCAGAATTTAAAATCACTGCTGAAGAGATATCTCAAACACCCGAAGAAGTAGGATTAGTATACAAAACGAGAATTACTGCAACGCAAGCAATTAACACACCCTTTACTATTTACACCACATTACTTAACAATGCAGAAACAATCGTAGTGTTTGAATCACGAACCATTCAAACAATGCGAGCAGGTGAGAGTATTATAGTAACCACTAACGCGCCAAACAATGTTGTTGCCAAAAAAGAAGTAGTCGCATATGATGATTTTAATCCTGCACAAGCAACAATTACACTACAGCAACGTTTAGATACAACGTATTCATGAGGAATTAAAGTATGAATCGAACACTCATTTTTGCACTGTGTCTAACGTTATGCGCGGGTATAGTTTTTGGGGCTGTGGAAGTAAATGTAAATGGTGGCCCAGATTTTGACAGAGGAGTGATAGTAACATCAGTAATTACAGGATGTCCAGGCATTGCAAATCTTAAAATAACTTCTCCAGAACCACGTTTGGTCTACGTAAATCAAGACAATACACTCAATTGGAACTCAAATTATAACACGAATTCCAATGCTCAAAAAGGAAAGTATACTATAACTGTTGCCTGCATTGACGGAACACAAGATACAACTGAATTTTGTGTAGAGAGTCCGGGATGTACTAATGGACAAGGTAATAATATTCCTGTTCAAAACAATCAACCAATAGGAAACAACAATCAACCAGCGAATCAAAATAATAACAACGCTGGGGGCGGAGGGGATGGTAGTGGAGGCGGTGGTGGCGGAGGAAGACCACGCTGTCAATCTGTGTGGGAATGTAACCCCTGGACATTTTGCACTGAAATGTTAGTCCAAACTCGAGACTGTTTTGATAAAAACCGTTGTGCAGAACCTAAAATCGAGAGTCGAGGTTGTGTTCCATGTCGTGAATCATGGGCCTGTGGTGCATGGGCAAATTGTGAAAGTAATGTAGAAAAAAGAACTTGTATTGATGACTTTGACTGTGGCACAAAGACTATTAAACCTATTGAAGAACGAAGATGTGGAGAGCCTGATTATGGTCCACAACCTGCTCGTATATCTGATCAAATAGTACCTCCAGGACAAGTCGGAGGTAGAAATAATGTAAATCCAAAAATCACAGGTACAATTCAAAGTGAACTTGAAGAAAAAACGCCTTTCTGGGTTGAGTATAAAGTAATATTGATATTAATTGTAATTGCAATGATAATAGTAGGAATAATCATTCTCTTCTTTCACTTCCACAAAAAAGCCCAACCAAAAGTCGTTTACAGTCATGATGCGATTGTAGAATGGATCAAAAAGGAACGAGCTGCTGGATCAACCGATATGGAAATCAAAACGATCCTAAAAGAAAATACGGGTCTAAATCAAGATGAGATAGCATTAGCATTGACATCTGCATCATCAACAACTCCAATCCCAGCAAGGGCAACTAATACAACAACACAAACTACTGTTCAACCTACTCAAAATAATAGCAGAATAGTACCAATTACGCCACCGGTAAAAATAATGAATGGAACAGTAAATAACCAAAGAACAATAACTAATGTCAGTTCAATGCCGCCACCACAAAAAAAGTAAATATTACCACATCTCATATACTACAACAAACCGACGACGATCTTCTGCATAATGATTAACATATTCTACAAAATGTTGCATTCCAGATAGTGATACAATTGTAACTGTGTTACCAAGAACAGGAACGTATACAAAATTACCGGTTCCATCTACAAACACATCACGACCACCCCATGTTGGATCCCACGATGAACTGAAATCAAAAAAAGCCAAGGCCTTGGACTCTTTATGTGAATCTCGAGCAAAACCATTACTCAAACTTCGAGAGCTTGAATCCGCTAAAATAGTATAACTACCAGATCCAAAAGCAAATGCACCAACACATTTAATATTTTTAAGCCCACTAATTTCAACCAGAGCTGACAATACATCAGTATACTCAAAGACAGCTCTCGAAGCACCGAGTTCAGAAAAACCATACTTATGTTGTGTGGGATTATACCTCTCAGTATACACAAGTCCTAATATTGACTGTCGAAGTGAGTTATAACACAAATCGGAAAAAAAAGTATGAAGAGTAATACTTTGCGGAACAGTTTTTTCAAAATAGATCCGTGCCTGTTTAACAAGAGAGCGGTTCGAATATGCTGTAACTGATCTAGCATTAGGTTGAACTGCTGTTTCTTTAACAATACTTCTTACTCCTTTTTGCATACTCATAAATACTCACCCATTTTCGATCCTTTAATAACAAACCATCCAGCGAGTGTATATCGTTTACCTGCGCCAATCACTTCAGATACTGCATGTAAACTGCGGGGAGTAACTTCAAAAAACACCAGTGAATTGAACTGTGGACGAATCCGAATGGACTCAACCGCAACAGAAGTTGTAGTATCATATAATATTAACTCTCCTCCATGACTCTCACTCATCTGAGAGAGATAAAACAGAAATGCAATCTGGCGACCTTCTAGTTGATCATCATGGGGTAATAAATAATGTGTGTCTTCATACCGCGAACCAAACATTGTAATCTCAGAATGTACTAAATCAACTCCGGTAATGGCCATCAAATATGCCCGAAATGGAGCGGAGCGTAAAAAATCAGCAAACTCTCCTATGACACCTGCTGCTCCAACAGCAAGTTCCGTAGTTTGAAAAAATTCAAATAGGTCTGCTTTTTTTAGCTCAAAATGTTGTTGTTCCAAAGTGCGCTTGAGTTTTACAGCAAAAGTATGAGTTAAAAAATCTCGAAGTTCAAGATATTTAAAAGGCAGAGCCGAATCAAAATCCGCTGCATATTTCTGAATCCTTCTCTCATCAAAATGTTTCGAGTTCAACGCTGCAAAAAGAGTTAATGGAACTTGATTGATCATACTGCCCAAAAAACCTAAGATTATATAAAGGTACTCTGCCATCAAAAATAAGCTTATCAAATATCAGGCCAGCAGCTTTTACAGAACGTTTAAAAAAGAAAATAATATAAATCCAAACACAAAAAAGAAACCAATGACAAAAGCAAGTCTAACTGAAAGAATATTTGAAGGATTACTCTGGAAATTTCGCTGGCTAATAATTGTTGTTGTAATAGGACTTTTAATAGGAAGTTTAATTGGATTTTATCTAGGAGTTCACAGTCTTACAACGGCAATAACATATACCACCCAATATAACACACAAAACGGAATAACCAATGAAGTAATAATTGTACATTTAATATCTGCACTTGATGAATTTCTATTGGGCATAGTTCTAATAATATTTGCCTTTGGCATCTACGAATTATTCATCTCAAAAATTGATCCACTCGAAAACGAGCGTCCATCTGGCTCAAAATGGCTAAAATTTAACAGTCTAGAAGAATTAAAAACGGCCCTTGTAAAAGTATTAATTATAATTCTCATTGTATACTTCTTCAAAAACGTAATATCCATGAAATTTACCACACCATCAAGCATACTCTATCTTGCCGGTGGAATTGTATTATTAGCAATCGCGCATTTCTTATCACATCATAACGGAGGAGGAGAAAACAAAAAATAACAAAATTAGTAAAATATTAGGGAATAAAAGATCATTTCAAATGAGAAGGTAACATAAACGCCCCCGCCACAATAAGTGGAAAAGCAATCGTTGCATCGCAATGTACTTTAACAGAAACAGCATCCGGTTTAACCTTTCCCCAACTAACAGCTTCTTCAATTCGTGCCCCACTATCCGATCCATCATACTCTTGAGCCGTATTAACATACACTACAAAATCAAAACCCTCTTTGAAAATGTTTGCATTGAGTGCGAAATGTTTACTAATTCCACCTCCAAGAATAATCCCTCCTGTTTTCTCAGAACTCAGTACTAAATCCACTACTTTCTTCATCTCCAATGTCACATCAAGCATAAACTCAGGGTGACTCTGTTTGTAAAAATACATTAAATCACCAAGAGAACCATCAATAATTCCAGGACAAAAAACGGGAATCTTATGACGACTCGCCCAGTACAAAATACTTTTCTGATCCGTAACATAATTACCAAGCTCAAAAATAAATTCAGAAGGGCATAAAGGTCTCTTCTTTTTGTATTGAAGTGATAAAATATGTTCAAAAAATGGCTGCATAAACTGGTCGAAATACGCAAACCGATCGTTTGGAACGAAAATATTGCCTGTCCGATTAACCCCATGCTCAAACAACATCCGTCCAGGAGCTTCAAACTGCCCTAACACAAACGGTTTCAGAGTCTTAATAATATCTTCTTCAATACCGCCAGCAGACGTAATGAGCACATCAACCATCTTATGCCGAACAAGATAACAAATAATATCTCGAATACCACTACTTACCATATTAGAAGTATACACAAGGAAGATAACTACCTTCTCACGCCGCATCGATTTCACAACTTCAATAGCTGTTGCAAGATTGGTTGCCTGAAACCCGGTTGATCCAAATGATGCCAGAAAACGTCCAAGATCAAATGCTTTCTCAAAATCATACCCTAAAATAACTGGATGTCCTCCTAGAGTCATACACTCTTTTGGAGAATATTGAACGTGTGCAACTTTAATAGTATGATCACCTACCATCCTTTCAGGTATAGGAGGAGTATTTTTTATTGAAGAGCTGCCAATTAATTTTGATTTTAATATTTTTGATTTTATTTTTTTTGTCATTTTAATCACCATTAACTATTAATTAACTATTAATTTATTGAAACAAGTTAATACTTAAGATCCCTACTCATAAAATAATAAGGAAATATAAATACAATTATATCTAAGAAAAATAATCTATTCAACTGCCACACATTCGAACTGAGTCCATCAATTGTGAAAAGGACCGTTTCTATAAAAATATTTCCGAAAAAGAATCACAAAATCTCCACATAACCAAATAACATAAAGTAAAAATAATTCCAGGAAAGAAAAAACTGGCAGAAAATAAAAATAACCATATTGAAGAAAACGAAGAGAAAAACTAACTTCTATATGAGGTTCTTGGTCCTCGAGACTGAGGTCGTCCACCCATAGGGGGTCTTGTATCTTTATGTATGTAGCCTTTTTTATCCACACCACCACGATATGCTTGGTCAGTATGTCTACCTTCACTTGGCGCTCTTCCAGCACTGTCAGAGCGACCATAAAATACTTCGCTACAACTAACCTCATCTCGATTTCTA
>CAYJTE010000008.1:1050-5205 GCA_964372965.1 uncultured Methanosarcinales archaeon | reverse complement strand
AACTAGATCTACCCAAATCTCGGCCACGACTACTATATCCACTGGTACGAGCGTCACGTGGACCACGTTCATCATAACCGCTACTAAGTTCAACTCGACGGTTGAATTCTACCCTTGGAAAATCAGGGAGTTTTGATTGTTCAACATTAATAGAATGATCCGAAAGAACCCGACGGAAATTATCATAATCACGTTGTGTAAGCAAAGTAACTGCATCACCTGCTGCACCAGCCCTAGCAGTACGACCTACACGATGTGTATAATCTTCAGATGTCTTTGGAACATCATAATTATAGACATGAGTCACATTTTTAATATCAAGGCCCCGTGCCGCAACATCAGTTGCAACCAAAACATCAATTTTAGCATCACGCAAAGCATCAAGTGCCTTAAGACGCCTATTCTGACTTAAACCACCATGAATTGCCCGAACAGCAATACCTTGTTTGGAAAGATTCCACGATACAATGTCAACTTCATCACGAGTCGCACAAAATACCAGAGCAAGACCAGACGTGTTGTTTTTTAACAGATGAGCGAGAAGTGAAAATTTATCACGCATATCTACATCAAAATAACGTTGGTGGAGTAACCGAACATCAACTTGCAGCTCTCCTTCTAAGCGAATTGGATGATACAAATGTTTTTTCAGCAAATGCTCAACACTTGATGGCATGGTAGCTGAAAATAATAACATCTGTCTTTGATCAGGGAGATATCCAATGATTTGTTCAACATCATCTGCAAAACCCATCTCGAACATTTTATCCGCTTCATCAAGAACAAAAATAGAAATGCGGTCAAATCGAATCGTTCGACGTGAAGCATGATCTAAAATACGTCCTGGTGTTCCCACAACCACATCACAATCCTCAAGATCCTGAACTTGTGGACCCATTGACATCCCCCCATACACTTGAATAACATGGACACCTTTTGGCTTCCCAAATTGTGCAAGTACCTGACCAACCTGAACACACAGTTCACGCGTTGGTGTTAAAATCATAGCTTGAAGCCCAGCACCAGGTTTAACTTTATCTAGAATAGGAAGACCAAACGCCAGAGTTTTACCTGACCCTGTTCCTGATTGACCAACAACATCTTTACCTTCCAAAATTCGTGGAATAGCCTTTTGTTGGATCGGTGTCATGGAGGTAAAACCCATCTGTGCGCATAACTTTTTTAGTTGCGGACTAATCGACAACTGTTCAAATTCAATAATTTCTGCCATAATTCATCAACTCGTGTACTATTATTCATGTACTATTTATTTTCTAATATTGTATATGAAACCCATGTTTAAATCTAATAAGGAAAATTCCTAACTTTATCCAAACAAACGGTTAACACATACTATAACCTACTAGAATAACCAAGAAGCGCACAATTGAGTATTCGCACTCCTCCAGTTCTCTGTAGACTATACTTTGAGTCTATATCGTACGAAACCTGTGCATTATATAACATGACCAATTAAACGACTGCTCATAATACAAAGCCACTGCTCCATATCTTTAAAAGAAATCCAACTAACCCTAGAGCAGTTAAATTTCTTGACCCACGTGAGTAGCAAAAAACGTTCTTTCTTTATAAAATGTTTGTAAAAACGAGGTCAATCAGATGGAAAGAGTAAGCTCAAAAAGAAAAAATCAAAAAACTATCTGTGTACCTTCATATACTAATTCTGAATTTTTATGAGTGAAAGCCATTTCATAAAATGTTTATACGCTGAAAGATCTATTTGTCATTGTCATTCTCTTTGAGAATTCTTCGGGCGCGTTATGCGGGGTTACTTGCTGTCAAGCAAGTCCAAAACGACAATGAGAACACACTCTACGGGTGTACTTGTCTTTAGGTAAGATGCGGTTGCCTAGTAGGCAACTCATGAATGAATGTGGCGAGTGACTAGAAACGATTGCAATGAACTGATTTGATGACTTCTTTGATTGAAAGTATTATAAAGGTTAAGCCTTTGGCAGTTTTAACGAGATTTTTACAAAGCCGAAAAAATTAGAGAAAAAAAAATGGATAATACCAAAACCCTCTCCAAACATTTTTATACTCAAATAAAGATCAAAACCACATGCAAAATCTCGGATTAAAATGTGGGATTGAAATCCATCAGCAGCTCGAAGGGAAAAAACTATTCTGTAATTGTCCAACCATTCTAAGAGACGACGAAGCGCATTTTAAAATTGAAAGACGACTCAGAGCATCGGCAGGAGAATCAGGAGAAGTAGATATCGCTGCCAAAGAAGAGCAACAGAAAAATAAAATGTTCACCTACGAAGGCTACAGTGACTCAACATGTCTAATTGAAGCCGACGCTGAACCACCAAGAGCAATAAACCAAGACGCACTAACCTCTGCTCTCCAATTCGCCAAACTCTCAAAATCACAAATAATTCCTATAATCCAAGTCATGCGAAAAACTGTTGTTGATGGATCAAACACCAGTGGATTTCAACGAACTGCACTTGTTGCCAGAAACGGAATAATTGAAACATCACTTGGTACAGTCCGAATTGATAACATCAATATCGAAGAAGATTCATCAAAAATTATTGCCAACACATCATCAAGTAAAACATACCGACTCGACAGATTAGGAATTCCATTAATTGAAATCGGAACCGCACCAGATATCACAACGCCAGAACAAGCACAAGAAACAGCCAAAAAGATTGGTCTCCTTCTACGAAGTCTCCCCAATTGTAAACGTGGTCTTGGAACAATCCGCCAAGATCTTAACATATCAATTACTGGAGGAACAAGGATAGAACTAAAAGGAGCACAAGATCTAAAACTAATCCCGCTCTACATTGAACTAGAAGCCAAACGACAGCATGAACTTCTTCAACTTCGAGACTATCTCGAAACACATAACATCAATCTCGCTCCACTTAATATCATTGATCTCACGGAAAAAATAAAGACTTCTACCTCAAAGATAGTACAAAAAACCATTGAAAAAAAGGGAAAGATACTCGGTTTCAAGCTCGAAAAATTCAAGGGCCTTGTAGGTAAAGAATTACAACCCAATTACAGATTAGGAACCGAATTTTCCGGCCGTGCCAAAATAATTGCTGGAGTAGGAGGAATTTTTCACTCTGATGAACTACCAAATTATGGAATAAGAGAAGAAGAAGTAAATATCATAAAAAGAGAATTACAAGTAGCAGAACCGGATGCATTCATTATTGTAGCTGACGACGAATCAAAGTCTCACCAGGCTCTCAGAGCAGTACACGCACGAGCCCAAGAATTATGGTTTGGTATACCTAAAGAAGTACGCAAAGCTAATGCGGATGGAACAAGTTCATACCTGCGTCCCATGCCCGGTGCTGCCAGAATGTACCCAGAAACCGACGTGCCATTAATCAGACCAAACACCAAAAATATTACACTACCAGAAACCATCGAAGAAAAAATTATCAGATACCAAGCAACCCCACTCAGTTTAAGTAAAGATTTAGCAGTACACACCGCCACATCAGATTGCATAATTTTATTCGAAGAACTCAGCAAAAAATATCCCAAAATCAAAGCCGCATTTATTGCTGAAACGATTACTTCAACACCAACCGACATCAAACGAACTCATAACCTCAACTCAGACAAATTGACCGATGATAATTTTAGAACTTTATTCAAATATTTAAGCGAAGACAAAATCCACAAAGATATTGTCATTGACGTGTTAATCGATATGATTAAAGGAACATTTGATATCAAACGGTATGTTTCATTAGCAACGGAAGAATTACATCACGACATAATTGAAATCATCAAGGTCAACCCTAACGCTCCTTTCTCAGCACTCATGGGACTCTGTGTCAAAAAATTCCAAGGCAAAGCTTCAGGACAATTTATATCACAAGAACTAAAGAAATTGATAGATCAGGGACATAAGTAAGATCAAAGCAAACAAAAAATATCATGCTTCTTTTCGTCCTATCTTACTTCTTGCAACCCATCTTCACAATCTCCCTCCACTGCACTAACCGGCATAACCGACAACCTGCTTCTCTTCTGTAATAGTGTCATTGAAGAAATGGCATGATTAGCATGCAAAGTAGAAAGAGCAATAACAGAAGAAAACTCTGAAACAAACTCCACTTTGATCATTACCAAACGTGGGTCATCACGAGAACT
>CAYJTE010000008.1:0-1040 GCA_964372965.1 uncultured Methanosarcinales archaeon | reverse complement strand
TCTTCCGATCTCCTTACATAAAACTAAGATTCATCAACCCGCGCAGCACCACTTATTTTGCAGATGCCCGCAATACCAGACGGGTCAGAATTACTATGGTAAAAGAACACTAAATCACCTACTTTACAAGACCAAAGAAAATTTCGGGCTTGATAATTACGAACCCCATCCCACCACGTGCGACTATCTCGCTTCAAATCTAAAATAGAATACACTAAAGGCTCCGATTTAAATAATCAATATTGAACCATTTCTATATTTCCCTCTTAATCGGATTTGAACTAACATGTTTAGCAGGCGCCCTCTCAAATTTAAGAACATCAGCTACTTCAGACACGCCACGTGAATGCAAAATGTCAAGCATCTGATTAAATGCAAGAGCAGTAGCTGTTACATCACCCATCGCTCGATGTGCATGTGTATGAGTTACGTTAAGATGCGAACAAAGATCTGACAACCTCTTATGGGCAAGTTCAGGAAACATTCGTGTCGCTAATTTCTTAGTACATAACCGAGGATTCACAAGAGAACTCCCCAACCGCCGAGCATTATGTTCTAAAAAACCAAAATCAAATGTTGCATTGTGCGCAACAAACACATCACTTCCTAAAAAATCCACAAAAGAAGGCACGACCTTAGAAATGACTGGAGCATTCCGAACCATTGAATCATTAATACCAGTTAACTTTGAAATAAAAGAAGGAATACGGGTCTGCGGATTGACCAGCGTCTCAAAAGAATCAGTAACTTTACCACCCCTCACTTTAACAGCTGCAATCTCTGTTATCTGATGATAATTTTTAGAGAGTCCAGTTGTCTCGATATCTACCACCGTGTACATATCCCCAAAACCAACGCTTCCACTTAATAACATTTTCGTTTCTGCACCTACACATCAAAAATAATCTTTGACGAAATTCTTATAAAAAATCACTCAAAAACAACACTATGACTACTTTTTATCTTGAAACCTATGGTTGCACTCATAACATCGCAGATTCAGAGCGCATGTGCGGGATTCTAAAAAGTGAAAATATAGA
>CAYJTE010000007.1:0-13099 GCA_964372965.1 uncultured Methanosarcinales archaeon | reverse complement strand
CTCGTTTCTAGTCACTCACTGTGTTCGTTTCTAGTCACTCACTGTGTTCGTTTCTGAGTTGCTTTACAGCAACCGTGAGTTGCCGTACAGCAACTTGCCTAAAGGCAAGTGCACCCGTAGGGTGTGTCCTGTCGTTTTGGACTCGCCTTCAGCGAGCGACCCCGCATAACGCGCCCGATGGATTCTCAAAGAGAAGGTCGCTTTAGGCCGCTGGCGGACTTTTTCTACAGAGCCTCTGTATAAGATATGTTTTAGTAGTTGGTTTAAATTGAAATATGTCACGAAGACCCATAATATGAAGATCCATCAGCAAAGTAAAATAAGTTCACTATAAAAATATATAGCTAATTAACTCCCACTGTATGAGCAAACATCTCACATTTTGCAGTATAACAAACCTTAAAAACAACCTTCACCAAAAATACAACATGATTGAGGATCTCAAAATTGCTGTAATAACCGGCGCAAACAAAGGATTAGGTTTTGAAGTAACAAGACAACTTGCGAAAAACGGCATCTTGGTCATTCTAACATCAAGAGATGAACAAAAAGGAAAAGAAGCACTTGACAAATTTAAATCAGAAGGTTTGGCAGGATACTATCATCAACTTGATATCACAGATCAAAACAGCATCAATGAATTTGTCAAACACATGACAGAAGGGATTGGAAAAATTGATATTTTAATCAATAACGCCGGAATTTTACCAGAGGAAGGTTCATCAAGTCAAAATAAAGTGGTGAGTATTTTTGATATACCATTTGAAAACATCCACAGCGCCTTTAACACTAACACCTTAGGGCCACTGCGACTCATTCGATCAATTATTCCTATAATGTCTCCCGATGGAAGAATTGTAAATGTATCTTCTACTATGGGACAGCTTACACATATGGAAAGCGCGTATCCAGCTTACAGTATTTCCAAAGCGGCACTTAACGTAGTAACCAAAATAGCATCAGAAGAATTGAAAGAAAATACTGACATCACTGTAAATTCTGTCTGCCCTGGCTGGGTAAAAACAGATATGGGTGGACCAAAAGCACCAAAAAGCATTGAAGATGGTGCCGATACCATAGTATGGCTCGCACTAGGAGCGAACGGAACAAATCCAACTGGTAAATTCTTCAGGGACCGAGAAGAAATAGAGTGGTAAATAATAGTCAAAAGAATCGCCCACTCACAGTGAAACTATACATCAGTGGTGGATAGTTAGGCCTCTCACCTTTTAGCAGGAGATAGTCCTTGTCAAAAAACTGCCCACCACTGGAGATCGCCCTTCGGGCTCAAGACCGGTGGCATGCTCGTCTAGTCACTGCGTTTAGGGTCACTTCGTTCTCAAGTTTCCTGCTGGAAACCGTGAGTTGCCTTACAGCAACTTGCCTGAAGGCAAACGGTGTCACTTGCGTTCCGGGGTTGCCTGTTGGCAAATTTCGCTCGGGGCGGTATCGAAAATGTGCGCATTTTCGGAACGTCCACTGCGGTGGACTGTTATTCTACAACAATACCTGGTTTTCCTGGCATCGCTGATACGGCTTTGGGATGTGTTGAGTCTTCTGCACGGACTATTTCTATTTTGGATGAAAATTCTTTGGCAAAAAATAATATAGCCTCTGAAAGTATAGTGTACTCTTCGGTTGCAGTTAGTACGAGCGGGGGGATTTTAGAGGGATCTTTTACAAGGGCAAGAACTATTTTGCTTATATCATATCCTTTCAATGATTCATGCTCTAAAACAACACGCATGATTTCTCCGATGTTTCTGGTTTTTTTGAGCTCTTTTTGAACGGTGAGCACGAGCTCAGATAACCACTTTTGTGCTACGAAGAGATGGATGGTTGAGAGATCTTCAATTTTGGCAAGTTTGGAGACTGTTCGAATGTTTTCGATAACCTCACGTATCATGCGTTCACCTTGTTCAACTCGCCGGGAAATCATTTTTTCATCTGACTCAGGCCAGGAAGAAGATGAACATAGCTGCTGATTATTGATGGAAGCGTAGCTTGTAAATAACTCTTCTGCAAGATGAGGGGTAAGTGGACAGAGTAAATGTGCCCAAATGTCAATTACAGTAGCTATAGTTTTTTTATGGCAGCCACCACGTCTGACGTACCAGCGAATATCATCGTATATTAGGAAATAAACGATGCCGGCCATATCACGAAGATTGTATTCTTGCATGGACTCTGTTGCTGATTTGATGTGAGTATGCATGCGTGAAAGTAACCAGTGATCAATAGTGCATTCCTTGCCACTTTTCTGATGAAGTTCTTCACAAATAGTATAGATGCGTTCCAATGCAGATTTATAGTTAAACACAACACTTTCATCCCATACTACGTCTACGTGTGGGGACCCTATGTGGCCATAATAGAGGCGCATGGAATCTACTCCATATTTTTTAATGGCATCAGGAATTGGTTCAGCTCCCCCTTTACTCTTGGAAATTTTTGATCCTTTTCCGGTTACCCACCAATTAACAATTATCCCTCGTGGCCATTTGTGCTCTGGAAGAATTGCTACGTGATTCATGATGAATACAGGGAAATGGACTGTTTGATGTTCTTTGCCACCTAAGTTAAAATCGAGTGGATAGAAATACTCAAACTCTTCTTGGATTTGCTTCCAGTGAGATTTTCCTTTTCCTTTGGCAAGAAACACAAAATCGAAGAACTCTTCTGTTAACTCTTCTGTGGTTATAGTTTTGTTGTTTACCCATTTAGATACAATGTAATACACCGGATATAAGGTTGAATCAGAAATTGGTTCAATAATCCATTTTGGATCAAATGGCATTTTGCTGCCAATCCATGATCCTAACCTGGCACAGGCACGATCGGAAAACCAATCAAGTATTGAAGGGAGATTATCGTAATATTCTTTGGGATGTATCTTCATTTCCCGGGCTTGTTCTTTACTGCGTTCGGTAAGTTCAGGATCGGAATATTTTATGAACCATTGATCATCGATTCGTTTAATAATGACTTTTCCTTCACAACGACAAATGACTTCTTCTGAGAGATCATAAAATACATCGGCTTTTCCTTCGGCAAGGAGAGTTGCTTTGACTAATTCTTTTGCTTCTTCTACACGTTTGCCAGTGTAGATTTGACAGTTTGGCTTCATTACACCGGTATGAAATTCTGTTTTGTAGATTTCTTTTTTGGCTTCTTCTAATTTCTCGATGTCGTGTTGTGTTTCAATTTTTAATTTTTCAATGAGTTCGCCTGCGGGATGATCGCCGAACCCTGGGATAGTGATGATGGAGATTGGTTGTGTATCCCATACTTCATGGATGTCGATTCCAAATTTATCGCACGTTTCTTTGTCGTTTTTCAGATCTTGAAGTGCGATCCAATCCATTGGTGCATGACTAGGAACAGAAGTTACGATACCGGTTCCGATTGTAGGATCACAAAAAGTTGCGGGAAATATTGGAACTGTTCTATTTACTCCTGGTGCCAGTACACTTTTTCCAATGAGATCTTTTGGGTTAATGTCAGACTCGATGATGATGTTCTCTTTTTGGTAGATAATTTTGCTTGCACATTCGGAACTAAGAATCCATTGTTCACTTTGTTGTTTATTGCCTACTTGTATTTGTACATATTTCGCGTCAGGGTTCATCCATAAATTAGTTTGTCCAAATATGGTCTCAGGTCTGAGCGTTGCGGCAACGAGATATGATCCATCATCCATTTTGAATTTGAGAAGAGTATATTCTGTTTTCTCGGCGTTTCCTCCCTTGGATATGTCAGTTTCTGAGGCATCGACTGCTACTGGTCCACAATTGAGACAGGCAGTGGCGAAGTATAGTTTTTGTGTTAAGAGATCTTTTTTTTGTAATTTCAGGAATTGCCACTGAATGAATTTTTCGTAATCTGGTTGTGAAGTTGAGGTGAATCTATCCCAATCACAGAGAAATCCAAATTTTTTCCAGTAATCATTAACATATACTTCATTGAAATATTTGATGACTGCCTCTGGTGTTATAAGTCTTTGTATTTGTTCTTTACTACACCCATTTTTTTTTAGATATTCGAGCCAGACTTCATCTTGTTTTTTTACTTTGCTCGCAAAAGCGATTGTTACATTTCCAGAGGCGTGTGTTCCTATAGGAAACAATACTTCTTTTCCTTGCATGCGCTCATAGCGACATACTGCATCAGTGTAGGTGAAGCCACGCATATGGCCAACATGAAGATACCCTGAAATCCCCGGATAGGCAAAGATCATCATGAACTTTTCCTTACTTTTGGACACCTGGGCTTTGCCTAGACCTGCGTCAGCCCATTTTTTCTGCCATTTTGTTTCGAGAGATCTGAAGTCGACTGCCATTAACGTGGGTAAGATTCTCTTCTTTTATAAAATCTGCTCTTTAAATTGAGAGGTTTATTTCGGAAAAAATAGGAATATTTTGATGAGAGTGTGGTTACAATTTACTCTAAACTTATTTAAAGTGGTAACTGTATGGTATTAAAGATGGCACTTCATGATTTACACTGCATGTGTGGTACTGGACATGTTGAGAGACTTACTTCAGAAGGGATTGAGTCATTGCTTGATCGGGTCCAGGGGTGGCAGGTGGTGGATAATCATCATTTATTTAAATAATATAACAATTTGGAATTATGTTGATACGTTGGTTTTCGTTCGATCTCTTGGATTTATTGCAGAAGGACAGAATTCAGACACAAGAATAGGTATGTGCTAATTTTCTATGCTGATTTTGGAAGAACAATAGGGACAGAAAACACACTTGTATGATTTGAATTTGAAATATACAAAGTTTTTTTTACAGGTATCGCAGGTTGAACTTTCTTTCATTGTCTCGTACTTGTGAAGCAATGACTGGTTGTTTAAATGATTTTTTGAGAGGATCATAATGCGTATTTGGAATTTATTTTTGTAGTAAATTAAGAGGTAAAATTTAATGTTGAAGAAATTTTGAAGAAGGGGAGTTTTTCCCAAGATAGTGAGCCATAATATTTTTTACATCACGGCCTGCAACAATTTCTACTGTGGAGAGAAAATAAGGATCGGTGTGTTCTTGTTCTTGGTTAACTGTTTTAGAAGGGTGGGCAGTTACATATGGTATAAACAACCCAGAGATGCCGGCAGTTATGGAATTATGAGCGTAACGAAGATGAGGGAATATTCGAGGATCGATATTTATTGAATTTGTTTGATGGAGATAATTACTCTCCATTTTTCCATTTTGGGTTGTTGCAAGAAATTCTTCACTAGTTGGACCAAAGATACTCAGAGTGATGTTTGGTCGCAGTTCGTCTGGATCAATTTCATCTCTTTGTTCAAAGAATTGGGTGATAGGATTTTTTCTTACTCGTGGTAAAGTCAAAATTTTTCCTCGTTGTAAATGTATAAAATCATTTGCGCCTAAAAAATCAATGTTTTCCACTTGGCGATACTGGTGTACTATTGCTATATCTTGTCCTCTGTATTCGTATAAATAGCTCACTAATGAGAGGATTTTAAGAGTGATGGTGGCATATTGAGGATGTAAGGCGTAGAGAGCTATACTAATATCCTCGGTAATATTACCGCTTGAGGCGCCCTCTATTATTTCTGATCTGCGTAAATCTAACTCGACTTGCATGGCAGTATATTTTTGTATTATTTTTTCACCCACTGTCTCTTTCAAAACTTGAAGTTTATCAAGAGTTAACCTTGTTTCAAGTGGATTATTTAGAACTCCACTTGGTTGAAGAGTTATTCCGAGGAGTTTACGATGTTCAAAGTTAACGGCTTGTTCATATTGCTCTTTCAATTGGTAGAATTTTGCAAAGGATATTTTGGTCATCGGTCGATCTTTGAAGGCGTTGTTTAAAAAAGTTGTGAAAAGACTGTGAAGTAACAGAAAAAATTTGAAAGAAAATACTATACTGAAAAAGAAGTAAAAAATTAATCTCTGGCTAATTTCCAGATAGTTTTCATTCCCACTAAAATTGCGCCAGGAACAACAAAGACAACAATGTTACTTAATATCGACCTTAAATATGGACCAACACCGGGGATTAATCCCAGGTTTACAATTCCGGCAAGCATCAAGGCAATTGATGCGAGTAAAAAGGGGGTTGTTTCTTTTGCTGCTAGGTTGAATAAACCTACGATAAAACCCAGTAATACAAGCGTTGTTACTAGAATTTCAGGTGGAAATAGATTACGGAAAAATCCTGCTACCACCGATACTAATAAACCTGCAAAAAATGTATAATGAGCAATTCGATGTAATTCAAGTTTTTCTCTTTTGACTACGGATGCCACGCCTGATGAAGTTGATTTTTTCTTGACCATACACTACCACCTCAATGGATATGTTCTAATAAAGAAATTAGGGTATATAAATCATTCGGTTGAGGCAGGGTTTTAGCCTTTATTCCTATACAACACTGATCGGTAATGGGAGGATTGTGCTAAAAATAGAAGGAAAAATGAAGATGGAATGATAGAAGGGGTCAAGAGGGGGATGCATGAGAATGAGTTATAATGTGAGGGAAAAAGTCTAAAATAAAGAGAAAAATAAGAAAAAATGAGAAAAAAATATTAACACGCTTCAACGATGTCTTTTACGGTTATGGTGAAAGCAATTTTTTTGTTGATTGGATGACCAATAACAGTACTCGTTTCGCCTTTGGAGATAATTATTGCTTCATCACCGAGAATTTTATCGTAGTTTCGTTTGAATATGGCGATGGGTATTTTTACTGCGCTTCCTTTGCAATGTGGTGGAGTTCTGATAATTGTCCAATCAATTGCGCCTGCGGCAGTGTAGTCACCTTTTCCTGGTGGAAGAGTATACAACTTTCCATCGTTCGTCTCGATTACAACATCCTTAATAGTACATTTTTGCTCGCAATTAGAGTCTACTAAAGAATCGAGAGAAATGCATTTTTCAGAGATGCAATAAGAGCCCCCTGCACACTCCGTGTTGAATTTACAGGGAACTGATTCCATTGTTATTTTTTCAACAGGTACCACTGTCTCTGCTGCTGGTGTTACCATCTTTTCGATTGGTTGTTCTTGGACTACCGGGGTTTCCGGAACTTGAACTTTGTCCATTTCATTTAATTTTTTTTTACAACTAGTAAGAACAAGGATTAACATAATTATACTTATTACTATGACTATCTTTTTCATCTTAATCACCTTTATGTGTATACGGATATGATTCTCCGTGGTTTTGGGGATGATGTGAATACAAACCTATTTAAACTTTCAGATAGAAAAAAGAGTATGGCTACTGCTTCCCCTATTCCTTTTAGACTTGGAAAATGTAAGACTCGAGCAGCATATAGTGCAAAACCAGTTAATCCGATTAAATTGGATCTTAGTGCCATACGAAAAAAATATGAAGTACTCATTGATACACCGATTTTACTTGTGATTCGCGTACATTCGATTGAAACTATTGTGCATGGATTTGGTGAGCTTATTTTCAAAAATAGTGATGATATGGACACTATGGGAATTATTGCGAAGGAAATTTACGGTTGTGCTATTATCGTAAAAAATGCTGATAATTGTAGATAGGGTGGAATTATTTATAAAAGGATACCCAGCTTTTGAAACATTGAGATACTTTGAGTACGATGGAGGAATACACATGACACATAACCACGTCGATAATGACTTTCAAGATGATGGTGAAGAGATGGAAATGGAAGATTTAGTTGGAGAAAATAGTCTTCTTTTGGATGCTCTCATTAAACTTTTGATTAAGAAAAAAATGATCACTGAAAAAGAATTCGAAGATTGCATTGAAGAGTTGAAAGCTGAAGAAGAGTAAATTTCTTCTATTATTTTTTCAATTTTATTTCATTAATGATGCAAAGTATCATTTTTATGGTGCTTATTTTTTTCGTAAGTTGTACGGGACCTTTGATAGATGATTTTTTTGTGGGGAAACTATTTAAAATAACATTCGTATTGGATTATTATGACACTTTATGATGCTGAACTTGCTTCCGCTGTTACTCGAATACAAGAAATTGATGCTAAGATTGTTTGTATCCAATTACCTGATGGTATGAAACCGATGGCTCAAGATATTGAACGTGTTATCTCTGAGAAAACGGGAACGCGTGTTCTTATTTGGCTCGGATCTAATTTTGGTGCGTGTGATGTTCCGCTGGGTCTTCCAAAGATGGGTGTTGATCTTCTGATTTCATGGGGACATAATCAATTCCATAAGAAGATGGAGGGATGGTAAAAATGGAATATTCACAGCGAGAATTAGAAGTGGCATTTGAAAAATACTGTCAAAGAACGGATCGTGTTATGGAAGTTATTCGACTTGCACAGTTAACAAAGTATGATATTCATACAGTAGTGAATGCCAGTTCTGATTTCATGTTTATCAATACAGTTCGTCAACATATGATGGGTGAGATGTTGATTGCAACTATCGAGGATAAGTTAAATGTCTTTCGAGAACTAGTTATTAACTCGAAGCCTGACCTTGATTCTGTTTTTGACTTTGTCTCTGATTTTGATTTTGACTTTGTCTCTGATTTTTTGAGTATTCCTCTCAAAGTGGAGAAAGATAAATTCATCTTTGTTGCGTATGATACTAAAACGGTGGATTATGCACTTCACAATGCTTCTTTGTATCAAGAATTACCGAAAGGATGGCTTATGGTCACGGCAGGCAAAGTTCCATTTTATCTGGTTAAGGAAGTGGATGTCAATGATACGTTTCCCCTGCGAGTACGGTTGGGTGATATTTCTTTTATGATGCAACCTACAGATGAGGGTGGAAGATGAGTACAGAGAGACAGAGACAACTTGCTAAGGAGAAAGCGGTATTACTCGCTTTACAACATGATATGGCTCTTATTCGAAGGGATCTTGAAATTTATGGTATGAAAAAAGATGGTTCTACCATTTTTCTTTGTGCTGGTAGTGATTATGATTTTTTATGGCAAGACTGTCTCAAGGCACTCAAAGGTAGGTATAAATAGAATGCACACTCTTTTTTTAGATGCACCGTTTACAGGTAAAGTGGAACTATCACCAGCTATTTTGACGTATCTTGCCACAAAAAAATGTAAGAATGTGGGGCTCTATGCGTCAGTGCAATTTTGCAATAATTTGGCTCGGGTGTATGAACAGCTAACTTTAGCTGGTGTTGGTGTGATTACATCGAAAACGGACCGCACGCATGTAAGTGGACAATTGCTTGGATGTGATTCGGATCTTGCTTCTCTTAATCTCAGTACTGCTCAACA
Source organism: uncultured Methanosarcinales archaeon (assembly GCA_964372965.1). Lineage (GTDB taxonomy): Archaea > Nanobdellota > Nanobdellia > Woesearchaeales > GW2011-AR9 > CAMAVK01. Next base: position 3,850 of record CAYJTE010000007.1, on the reverse strand, counting down.
TGAAAAAATTGATGCGTACTTGTATGTGGGGGATGGAAAATTTCACCCGCTGGCTCTGGTATATGCACAAAAAGATCTGGATACACGGGAAGTTAAGGAGATTATTTGCCATGACCCTATGACGAATCAGATGCAAATTATGGATCCTGCCCTGTTGAAGGTGATTTTGCGAAAATATAAAGCGTCTCTTATGAAATTTCTCTGCTCTACAAAGATTGGTGTACTTGTTACAGTAAAACCAGGACAAGAACATCTAAAGGCGGCACTTACCATTGAGAAAAAATTTCCTGAGAAAAAATTCTATTTTTTTGTGGATGATAACATTTCATTTGAGCAGCTCGAAAACTTTCCTTTTATTGAGACGTGGATTAATACGGCATGCCCTCGAGTTGGGTTTGATGATCAGGAAAAGTTTGAGCGAGGAGTAATTAATTTGAATGATGCGTTTTTGTGCAAACAGATACTATCTCGTGAATCGATGCTTACTAAAATTTGAGGATTGTTTGATGGAAGAATTAACTGGGAATCGTGATATGGATAGTGAAGAAATGAAGGCCAACTCTCGGCGAATTTCTCGAAAGCGTATTGTAGTTATTATGACGGTGATGTTTGTACTTGTTGTTGGAGCCCTGTTTGCTGCGAGTTATTATGATTCGAGTATTACCTTTGAAACGGTTGTCTCTGGATCCGTAATTGCTTTTTTTCTGCTTGGGCTGTTGCTTAAGGCGCTGCTGAATTTTAAGAGATATTGATGTTAATAACCAGTAGAAAGGCTAAGTTAGTAGATCGATTTTAACCATAGATTTTTTATCATTCTTCTGGAGCGCATGAATGTTTATATACCCTGATTTGGCTTGCGATTTGATGATAAATCTCGAAGGCCGTATTTTGGAAATTGGGGGGCCGATTACCAGACGAGCTCAGCAACTTTCTAATACTCAATCATTACTTGATTCTCAGCGAAACAGACTTTTTGAACGGTGCATGAATGACTCTCATTTTAAGGAGGGTTTATTAGGATTTTTGGAGCTGTATCCTGCTCTGAGAACACCTGAACTATTGTCAACACATCTTAAAGAGTATTTGGGAGGGATTGATCTTGGTTCATTACTCGGTGCTGGTTGGGCAATAGCAAGAGCTGCACCATCACTGGCTGCTCCTATTATCTCAACGGTTGTGGAACAAACAGCAAAATCATTTATTGTGGATGAATCAGTTCAGAAGGCAGCCGCTATTTCTGAAAAACTATTTGGGAATGGAACAAATCTTACACTTGATATTTTAGGAGAACTTACGGCGAGTTCAGTTGCGGCGCAGCGATATCAACAGGCTTGTCTGTGTGCACTTGAGGTGATGGAAGCGAAATTTGGAACAAATAGTTGTGATAACTATGGAACGCCACTGATTAATTTGTCAGTGAAAATATCTGCTCTTTCTGCTCATTTTGATCCGCTCGATTATAATGGAACGAAAAAAGATGTTTTGCAAAACTTGATTCCACTTGCGGAAAAGGTGAAATCTATTGGTGCTTTCCTTAATATTGATATGGAACATTATCAATTTCGGGATTTGATTACAGATATTTTTATTGATCTTGTAAAAAATTCAGAGTTGCGTCAGTATGAACATTTTGGAACGGTGGTACAAGCATATTTGAAAGATTCAGAAGCAGTTACGACACGGTTGATTCACACTGCGGGGAGAAGGGGGACACCGTTTACTGTACGTCTGGTTAAAGGAGCTTATTGGGATCAAGAAGTGGTGGTTGCAAGGCAAAATGGATGGGAAATTCCGGTGTGGGAGAAAAAGTATGAGTCAGATCTCCAATATGAAAGGTTAACGCAGCTCCTGCATAAAAATCATCAGTTTATTCATACTGCACTTGGTACGCATAATCTTCGAAGCATAGCGCATGGTCTAGCATCAAAGGAAAATTTTGGAGTTATGGACCGTGAACATGAACACCAACTCCTGTATGGTATGGGTGGATCAATTGCAAGAGCTCTTTTGGAACATAAAGAGAGGGTTCGGTTGTATGGGCCGGTGGGAGAACTTGTTTCGGGGATGGGGTATTTTGTTCGGAGAATACTTGAAAATACAGCGAATGGATCTTTTTTGCGAAAACTGGACCCCAATACTCCTTTGGAAGAACTGCTTAAGGTGCCTAGCCCGGATTTAAGTGATGTGAGGGTGGATAGTGAGATTCAAACGGTTCGAGCAAAGAGATGGTACCATCTCTTCCCATTTTTAAGACCTAAACCTGTTGCTTTTGCTCTTGTTAGTTCATCTGAGATTGCGCCGCCACTTTGGAACCACCCTCAAGCAGCATGGCATACTGAAGAGGCTCGCCTGAACATGGAACGTGCGCTTAGTGCGCTGCGTGTGAAAATGGGGAGAGGGTTACTTGAGTATTCGTCCATAGTGAATGGTCGACAAGTTGAATCTGAAGAAAGACTATACTCATTCAATCCATCAATTGACTCAATTGTGGACTTTACACATACATCAAGTCCTATCGGGAGTGTGTCTGTTCTGAGTGCGGCGGAAGTAGGGAAAGCAATTGAAGTTGCGTCTAACGCATTTCCTGGATGGAGAGATACATCTGTCCAAATCCGTGCGGACATTGTTCAGCGGATGGGGAACATTATGTCGGATCGTGCATATGATCTCTCAGCGCTCGTTTGCTTGGAAGCGGGTAAACCGTGGAGAGAGGCGCATGCCGATGTTGTCGAAGCTATTGATTTTTGTATGTATTATTCACGTTTGGCACGAACACTGTTTGATCCCAGGCAAACACAGAAAACCCCTGGTGAGAGAAACATGAGTTCGTATACTCCTATTGGTCCGGTATCAGTTATTGCACCATGGAATTTCCCACTTGCTATTCTAGCTGGTATGACTACGGCTGCACTTGTTAGCGGAAATACAGTGGTGATGAAACCATCGCCAGATACCCCCCTCACTGCGGGAGAATTTATGAATATTGCACGCGAAGCAGGTATTCCAGAGGGTGTACTTAATTATGTGGTGTGTAAAAATTCGGATGCATCTGTGTTATTTGAATCACCGCTTATTCACAAAGTGATTTTTACTGGTTCTGTGGAAGTTGGTTCCATGATTTATGAAAGTGTGGCAAAACGGTTTTCAAATCAGAGACATTTGCGGTCGGCAAGTGTTGAGATGGGCGGAAAAAATGCTATCATTGTGAGTGAGACGGCAGACCTTGACTCAGCGGTGAAAGGAATATTGTATAGTGCGTTTGGATTTTCTGGACAGAAATGTTCGGCTGCGTCTCGTGTTATTGTGCATGAGAGGTTGTTAGATGAGTTTGTTTCTCTGCTTTTGGATGCTTCTTTGAGTGTTCGTGTGGGACCAGCTGATCACGGTGGATCTGATATGGGACCCGTTATTAACAAGGCGGCGTATGAGAAAATAAGTTGGTTAGTTGATAAAAGTATTGAATGTGGCGCAGTCCCTCTTCTCCTTGGACAACGAAATTCGAGTAGTGGTTATTATGTACATCCTACGATTTTAAAAATTGCGGAGGGAAACCCGATTGCGACAAAAGAGGTATTTGGACCAGTTTTGAGTTTAATGACTGCTCGTGATTTTTCATCGGCGATTGAGACTTTAAATAATACTCCTTTTGGACTTACGGCGGGGCTGTATTCTCGAACCCCATCTGAACATGCACTCTTTCAATCTCATGTACAGGCAGGAAACTTGTATATCAACCGGGGAACAACGGGGGCGGTTGTGGAACGTCATCCGTTTGGTGGATTTAAAATGAGTGGGACGGATTCAAAAGCAGGTAGTTCGGGATATTTGCGACAATTTGTGCATGAAAAAC
>CAYJTE010000006.1:11653-14829 GCA_964372965.1 uncultured Methanosarcinales archaeon | reverse complement strand
CCAATTCACCATAAACCTTTTAAATAACTCTCGGTTTGGAGCTACTGTTTATAAATACCCATGGGGCTGTAGTGTAGCCTGGCTCTCGGAATCACATTTCGGGAAGGTAACTATCACTAATGGTTTGGGTGGTAACACAAAAAAACCATTGAACCCCGGTTCGAAACCATCTGCAGTTCAAAAGTGTTCGGCTTGTGGAGATTTTCCGGGCAGCCCCATCATACTTAAGGAGGAAATTATGGCAGTAACAACCAAACGTTTCGGCGCAAGATACGGCCGAAAACCCAAAGCAAAATTCGCAAGCATAGAAGCACTACACCGAGGCAAACACAAATGCCCCTATTGCAACAAAACTGCTGTTCAAAGACTCGCCGCAGGAATATTCCAATGCCGCAAGTGCTCAACAAAGTTCGCAGGTAAAGCGTATACATTCTAAGGTGACATCATGTACTATCTATGTTTTGACTGTGGAAAAAAAGTAGAAGACGAGTATACTAAAACCAAAGTACGCTGCCCCTTTTGTGGTGGAAAAATACTGTACAAGGACCGCCGTATACCTCATAAAGTCAAGGCCCGTTAATCTCTAACCATGGCCCAATCAAAAATCGCGCAGCTTCAGCTCTTGCAGCAAAACCTTCAAGGGATTTTAGCTCAAAAACAACAGCTAGAATCCGAACTCCTCGAGTTAGATTCAGCTCTAATCGAGACTAGCAAATCTTCTGAAAGTTACAAAATAATTGGAAAAATCATGGTTTTAACACCAAAAGAACAAATGGTAAAAGATCTCGAAGAAAAAAAGCACACCCTCATCTTACGGATCAACAATTTTACCAAACAAGAAGACAAAATCAAGGAGAATCTCGAGAGCATACAAAAAGAAGTACTAACTGAGATAAAAACCAAAAATGGATGATCTAGTAGTAGAAGCAATTGAGAATTTACGCTCCTTAAAAGATGATAGCGACACCAGCAAACGGTTCAAAGAAAAAGCAGAAAAAATAATTATTCTTCTCCAAAGTAATGGCCCACTCTCCATCGAAAAAGCACTAAGCGATCTTGAAGAATTAAACACACTCGATATCTCAACATATCTACGAACCCAAATCTGGGCCATTATATCTCTTCTTGAGAGCATCCAGAAATAAAATTTTCAACACTCACTCGTCCTCCCGAACCCACATCTTCTGTTTCACAAATAAAGAATTTGGAACATAGAGCACATCCCCTTGCCCTGTTTTGATCTCCGTCTCAAGTAATCCGATTCTCTCCACCACACCTTTAATCTCACACACTTCTACTTTCGATCCAACTTTGATCTTTCCCAGACGCATAAGAACAACCCACGCCACAGCATTTGGACTAACATCCTTAAGACTAACCACAAAAGTAAGAACAATCAACATCAAAATAGCCCCAAGCACAATATACACCACAACTGATGTAATCCCCAGTTGATTAAGAAAAATCACTAACGTCACCAGGTAAATAACAAACGCTACAACAAGACTAATTGCGCTTTCCACATCATGTATAATCCCCGCCTTCGCAAGAACCGAGTTAAGTTCAACTCGTTGCAAAATTTTATAGACAATCTTTCGAACTAAGATGCCTAAACAAAGTCCTACAAGAAGTATTACAAACCCAATAACCAGTCTCGTAATATACGATTCTGCCGTCGTTAAAAATTCAGCAACCATCTCTCCCCAGACACCTTCATCGTTTATAAATATATAGCTCACAATGATGCTGGGACACCATATATTTGAACACATAATCTCCTTTAATATAATTATCTCCTTTAATGAGATTAGAACGCAAGAACAATTTGTATGATTATTTCTTGTGCCTTCCCTATAATTTGTAACCAAAGATCACAAATTACAAAAATTGCTCCAAAAGAGTTAAAAATACCTCTCGGCAAAACAAATAGATGGTTGAATATAACGAGCAGATAAAAGAGCTCGAAGCTGAACTCAAAAAGACCAAGTACAATAAAGCAACCCAAGGCCACATTGGGCTTGTCAAAGCGAAATTAGCCATATTAAAAGAAAAACAAGACTCTCGGGGTGCCAAAAAAACTGGAAAGTCAGAACACGGATATCAAGTCAAAAGATCTGGGAACGCAACCGTCATACTTCTTGGCTTCCCTTCAACTGGAAAGTCCACCTTGCTAAACGCAATTACCGATGCTAAATCCGAAGTGGGAGCATATTCATTTACTACCTTAACAGTAATCCCTGGCATGATGGAACACCGTCAGGCCAAAATCCAAGTACTCGATGTCCCTGGAATCGTAAATGGTGCCGCCTCAGGTCGGGGCAGAGGAAGAGAAGTATTAGCTGTCATACGAAGTGCTGACCTTGTAATTGTAATAGTAGATGTTAATCACCCCGAGCATTATGAGTTAATCATGGCTGAAGCGCGAGAATCAGGGATCCGCATCAACAAACATAAACCTGAAGTCTTCATCAAAAAAACATCTCAAGGAGGGATTTTAATAGGAAAAACCGTTAAAATCGAAGTTGATGATGACACCATCCGAACTATTCTTCGCGAATTCAAAATCAACAATGCTGACATTCTCATCAGATCCCCCATCAACACCGACGATTTAATTGATTGCATTGAAGGACACAAAAAATACATTCCAGGAATCATTTGCCTCACTAAATCTGATACTGTGGATGAAAAAACAGTTGAAGACATTAAATACAAACTAAAAGCCGATCTCGCCGTCTCTTGTGAAACCCATACTCATCTCGAAAAACTCAAGGACCTAATTTATGACCGACTCGATTTTATCAGAATCTACATGAAAGAACCAAAAAAAGAAGCCGACATGAATATTCCCCTCATTATCACTAGAAAATCAACGATTCAAGCTGTATGCGAAAAAACCCACAAAGACTTTGTATCCCGGTTCAAATTCGCACGTGTTTGGGGGAAATCAACCAAATTTCCCGGTCAAAGATTAATGTTAGGGCACACTCTAGCCGACGGCGACATACTTGAACTACATATAAAGTGAAGTTTTGTTAAAAAATTCAGTAGCATCCCTCCGAATCAATCTCTCACTCTCCGAATCAATCTCTCACCCTCCGAATCAATCTCTCACCCTCCGAATCAATCTCTCACCATCCAACATAATAAACAACAAAAGAACTGTCCCGCACTCA
>CAYJTE010000006.1:5163-11553 GCA_964372965.1 uncultured Methanosarcinales archaeon | reverse complement strand
AATCAATCTCTCACCATCCAACATAATAAACAACAAAAGAACTGTCCCGCACTCATTATTTAACTATTCCCTCCATCTATGGTAAGTACCAGCCGTTCTTGTATTGAAAAACTCCTATTCCATCATCATAACCTTTAAAAGAAAAACTCCCTAGAGCTACTTTATGGAAAATAAACGCATGAAATACTCACTAATAATATTAACTCTATTACCACTCATCATACTAGCCGCATGCACTCAACCTCTTATTTGTAATAAACCCTACATCCAGCACGAACAAAGTTGTTGCTTGGATCAAAACGAAAACCGCGTTTGTGATAATGATGAATCATCCACCACTACAAGCGAAATCACCCCCCTCGTTCCTTCCTCCACAGACAGCCCGCCTATAACTGTCTCCAAACCAGAATCCATACCCCTCTTTGACTATAATCTAATTAACACCTTGCAAAAAACTATTGGTCGTATAACTTATAACGATGCTAGTTGGACACAAGTCACAAGAGACAGTCCTTACTTCGATTTAGGACATCAAAAACTCGCCACCATTCAAACGCTTCAAGCGCCAATCAAAGATGGCCAAGACTTCAAAACAAAGTTTGCAGGGAGAGGTTGGAAATCAACCGACCACTATCTAAATACCACTGTTTATGATCTTCTCTTCAAACCAATGGTTGAAAGTGAGTTTGAAAGTCCGACATTGTACAAAAAGTATAAACAAGATTCAGTCTTCATTGAACGCAAAATTGATGAACAAGCAATCGAAACCCCAAACGGAGTGGTGTTGGAATATCAAGAATTAAACTGGCGCCACGACGAATATGGCTATTTTAAAGGTGAGTATCAACCAAATTTACTTATCTACAAAATATTTTGTTCACCTTCTGTAGTAGTATATCTTTCACCGAGTAAAGACGATCTCGATCTCAACCTTTTAACTGCAACAATTGAGAACGCACACGATGTATGGAACCAAAACGTAGTACGCTTAAGACCAGGCATGCTTCAAAAAGTTCAAAAAGTCATGCAAGAATGTCCAACACCAAGTGGCGGAACAAACGAACTGCAAGGCTTTACCTATACCACAAGTCAAACCTATGTTGATCATTATCCAACATATCTTTACTATCACTGGGATATAAACACAAAAATAACTCCTGATATCATTCGATCAGCCAAGCACACCAGCTTGAACGCCATAAATAAAATTGAAGTTGTGGTAGAGAATAAAGAAATCTATGATCTCGATGGTCCCATCTTAATTGATATCCGCGTAAGTCCAGACACCAAACCACAAGAATACTTGGTACGCGATAAGAAAGTAACTGGCAGGTTCCTCGCAGGCGATACGATAAGCAGAGTCTTTATTCCTTTCGAACCAATTGAATTTGACCAAAAACTCGATATAGAAGTACGGTTATATACTGAAGATGGTGGGTACTACATCAGACCACAAAATTTTGTATTAAACTACTAAATTATATATCTATTTTTTCTTTTTTAATTTTTTCTCCCCATCCACCACAGAAACATTTTAATAGTTATCCTCTTATACTAACAAGTATGAACTACGAAAAAGTCATCAAACAGTTTTTGTTATTAGAAAGAGCAGGGTATACCATGGGAACATGTGGTCTTGGACTAGTTGTATACGGTGTAATCCAAAAAGATTCCAGTTCTATAACCATGGGCCTCGGAAATATAATGAGTGGTACAACCGTCGCATACAGTAGTAGAGTCATACAACAAGAAACAAGAGAGACCAAGCAGATCCTAACACCTTGACTAGAGACAAAAATACAACCCATTGAATCAGGACAATTTTCCCCCACCAACTTTAAAAACCTCATTCTTAACCACTATACCATGTGCGGCATCCTCGGAATTATTAGTCCCTCCATCTCTCCAGAACAAATAACAGAAGCAAAATCACTCCTCAATGCTCGCGGCCGTAACGGCACCCACACTGTACAACTTAAGAGTTCAAAAACTAAACACCCACTCGGCATCTTCATCCACTCTCTTCACGCCATTGTAAACAACATCCCCCAACCCATCACCCATAAAGGAACACTAATCACCAACTGTGAAATTTACAATTGGCAAACACTCAAAAAGAAGTACAAGTTCAGATCCAGAAACGATGCTGATTTTCTCTGTCAATTCTTAGACAAACATAACACAGAGCTCAGCCCCAAAAGACTCTCCGAATTAGATGGTGTCTATGCTTTTGCTTATCATCACCAAGAAAACATCATCCTCGCACGCGACATCTTAGGAGAAAAACCACTTTGGTATTCTCAGAACCAACACCCTTCTACATTTGCCTTCGCCTCCGAGAAAAAGATGCTTCTCAAACTAGGATTTCCATATCCCCAAGAATTAAACCCTCGCCACATACTCAATTATAACATTAATTCAAAAAAAATAACGCTTCTAAAAAGACCCTTCTTCAAAATACAAAAACCCCTTCAAACATCATATCAAAAGATCAAAGAGACAACCAAAAATCTCCTCGATGCTGCCATACAAAAAAGAATTCCCAATAAACAATTTGGAATACTGTTCTCAGGAGGAGTTGATTCAACGTATTTTGCCCACTATCTGAAAGAACAAGGATACAAGTTCACTTGTTATGTAACCTCAATTGAAACTCCAAACTCTCCTATCAAATCAATAGATTTACTCCAAGCAACCGCCGCCGCTAAAGAGATCGGAGTTCCCCTTAAAATAATATCTCTCACTATTTCTGAATATGAAACTCTCCTTAAAACCGTTGTTCCCCTAATAGAAGACACCAACGTTGTAAAGGCAAGTGTTGCAGTGACATTGTATGCCGCCTGCAAACAAGCAGCTAGTGATGGTTGTAAAGTAATATTCTCCGGTTCAGGAGCCGAAGAAATATTTGCTGGCTACGATCGCCATAAGCATTCAACCGATATTAATGATGAATGCATCTCTGGTCTTCGCAAACTCTATGAACGTGACTTGTATCGTGACGACGTCCTCACAATCAACAGTGGTGTAGAACTGCGGCTTCCTTACCTAGATATCCCCCTTACCACCTATGCTCTAAAAATTCCTGAAAAATACAAAATAAAAAATAACATTGGAAAATACCTTTTACGTGACATCGCACAACAAAGTGGCCTATCCCAAACTGTTTCCTGGGCAAAAAAAGTCGCTGCTCAGTACGGATCAAAAAGCGACTACGCCTTGGAGAAACTTGCCAAGTCACACCACTATCCTTCTAAATCAAGCTATTTAAAATCCATTTACTCCCCACCAAATCTTCGTCTAGGTGTTCTCTTTAGCGGAGGAAAAGACTCAACTTATGCCGCGTACAACCTCCAAAGGCAAAATTATGAACTCACCTGTTTGATAACTATCAAAACCAAAAATTCAGAATCCTACATGTTTCAATCATCAGGTATCGAAGTAACACCACTTCAAGCAGTTTCTATGGGCATCCCCCTTATCACCCAGGAGAGCTCAGGGATAAAAGAAAAAGAACTCCAAGATCTGAAAAAAGCCTTACGCAACGCCAAAACAAAATATCATATTGAAGGAATCGTCAGCGGCGCTGTTGCTTCAACCTATCAACGCAATCGCATTGAAAAAATCTGTGACGAACTTGGGCTTAAAGTATTTGCCCCTCTCTGGCATAAAGACCCAGAGCAAGAAATGAAAGAACTTCTCTCTCAAGGTTTCAACTTTCTACTTATCCAAATAGCTGCTGACGGACTAAACTCCTCAATACTTGGGAAAACCTTCACCCTCTCAGACCTTCAAAAATTGATCATTCTGAACAAAAAAAACAGGCTCCATGTGAATGGTGAAGGGGGCGAATTCGAATCAATTGTCATCGACTGTCCACTTTTCACCCAAAAACTTATAATAGACAAAATGACCCTCCAGCAAGAAAGCGCATGTGTAGCTAAACTAATAATTCAAAAAGCTCACCTCGAAAAAAAATGAATAGAACAGTACCCCCCAAGGTTACCTCCATCACCGATTCATCCAGCAAAACTCCCCTTATTCTTCTGTGCGGATATTTAGGTTCAGGAAAAACAACACTCTTACTTAATATCTTAAACCAAAAATCAAAACCAAAGGTTGCCATTCTCATCAACGAGTTTGGTGATATTGGAATCGATACAAAAATAGTCAAAAAAAAGAATATCAACATCAAAGAAATACTTGAAGGATGCGTTTGCTGTTCCCTTATTGGCGAGTTTAAAGCCGCCATTGCAGAGATTATAACTAACTATCACCCTAAGTTAATAATTGTAGAAACAACTGGAATAGCCGAAGCAGATAATCTAGTTCTCGACACAAAAAATATCCCCAATGTTACACTCAATTCCATAATAACTGTAGTAGATGCTCATCTTGCATATTCTGCCATAACTCTCGGGCACAACATCACTCTTCAAATCAAAGCTGCAAATATAATTATTCTCAATAAAATGGATCTCATCCCAACTTCCTCAAAATCCCAATTAATAAACATGATCCATTCTCTAAATCCCCAAGCAACATGTCTTCCCACAACCAACTGTCAAGTTGATTTAACACGAATTTTAACGATCACCCCGCCATCACCCCCCGCCCCCAAAATACCCTTCCTAAATTCTTCCAAAATTTATTCATCAACCCGCCCTGTTATCCACCATCAAACTTTCTCCCTAAAAATACCTCAATTGAAACTCACTGCACTGAGAACGAACCTTAAAAATATACCAACCCCAGTAGAACGCATGAAAGGCTACATCGCAACCGATAAAGGGATTTATTTACTCAATTATGTGAGGTCAAGGTTCACGTTAACAAAATCATCAAAAAATCAAACTCCTCTAGTTGTAATAGGAAAAGATATTTTAAATTTAAAATCCCAAATTATTCCTCTCCTCAAAAATTCAAAAAAAGAATAATGCCATTCAAAAAAGTGTACCACCTATTATCTCCTCATAATTACTGCAAAGAGCCATAATATTTAAATATGTTCATTCTACCAATACCAGAAAAGTGTGCCTTTCTGCACAATAGGAACATTGATCCTTAATTGTGCCGCCAGTGTATAATTCCACTGGTGGTGGGCGTTTTTTTACAGCCAATACCCCCAAGAGGAAAAAACATAGTTAAAGTAAAAAATAACTACCACAGTATCTAAACAAGGCACATTGTAACATAAAACAAAAGGTGAGATCATGAAAAAAATATTTTTACTAACAAGCACCTTGCTTCTTGCACTGCTGGTAGCATCATGTAGCAGTACACCAGCGAGTACCACCATAACTGAGCTCCCGTCAGCGGCCACTGCTAATACAGATACAGCAGTCAAAACAGTTCAACCAACTCCAACACAAACAACAGCTCCCGTTGAAACCAAGGCAAAAACAACGGAAGAAACACCATTACGTGAAACATCAAATGAACCAGAATCTTCTACCAAAGATCAAGTAGCAACCAGTTCAGTAAAAGAATTTACCATCATCGCAAAGGATTTTAAATTTACTCCGGGAATCTTAACCGTAAATGAAGGTGACACCGTTAAAATAACCATCACCAGTGAAGACGTAACCCACAGTTTTAACCTTCCTGCCTTTAACATCAACCAGCGTCTCGTGCCAGGAGAGACAGTCACTTTCGAATTCACCGCAGATAAAAAAGGTACACATCTCTTCTTCTGCTCCATACCTTGTGGTTCAGGTCACAGCGGCATGAATGGTAAATTAATCGTGGAGTAACTTTTTTATTTCCTTCTTTTTCAAAATATTATTTAATCCATCCTTGGTCAAAAAAGAAAATAACTATAATGGCCAAAATAAATGTTGCTCCATGTTCAATAGAGGGAGGTTAGTATCAAATCCATCATCTTCTCCATGCGCAAGTACAATATTCATATTGAGTAACATCAAAAGTGCCAACATAGCGAGATATCTTATGTTTATGTCCATTTTCCCTTCCTCAACATTTTAAGATATTCTGTCAGAATAGAAATCTCCCCGCCTATTAAAAACCATTTCCCATAATGGGGAAAAAATAGTAAAAAATAAACTCGAAACAATCCATCTTAAATCACCATTACCATAATCACAAAAATAAGTTCACCCTATCTACTATTTTTGATTAAACTCAAATCTTTGTCCACCCCATCTAAACCATGTTTGTCACCACATTTAAAGAAATCTTTCCTTCAACCAATAGGTTATCCCCCGTACCATCATCATGCTTACCATATGCTCTTATTTCACATTCCCCGTGAAATCTTGGCGAAATATACCACCAAATTATACCACCAAAATATACCCCCAAAGAAACATCAATCTAATAAAGAAACATCAATCTAATAAAGAAACATCAATCTAATAAAGAAACATCAATCTA
>CAYJTE010000006.1:0-5063 GCA_964372965.1 uncultured Methanosarcinales archaeon | reverse complement strand
ATAAAGAAACATCAATTTAATAAAGAAACAAATCTAACACCACACATGAAACTCAATCAACAAACCATCATACGTTTTGCTATAGCTGTTTTGTTTATCTGGTTTGGGACCCAGCAGCTTCTTCACACCGACTCCTGGTTATCTTGGCTTCCCTCTTGGGCCCACACTTTACCTATTCCTGCAACTGTATTTTTGCAACTCAATGGCGCATTTGAAGTAGTGTTAGGAACACTTCTTCTCCTTGGTCTTGCAACCAGAGTCACCGCATTAATCCTCGCTCTTCACCTATATGGAATAACCTTCAGTATCGGGTATAATGATATTGGGGTGCGTGATTTCATACTGGCAACCACTACTTTAACCTTAGGATTAATCCCCTCAGATCCCCTTGCGCTAGAACATAAGATAAAAACAGAAAACCAGCTAATAAAATTAATATTGTGGAGAAAATAGTCTTTTAATTATTATTACTATTATTATTACTATTATTATTATTATTATTACTATTATTATTACTATTATATGGTCCTTTAATATCCCTCTTCAACCAACCTTACTATACACCATCTGGATAATCTCTCCATCCATATGCCACAGAGAGTAAAAATAAGTTCTACATTAAAATTTGTTTTTTCCGTCAGTGGTTGCAAGAAGGGATCGTTGTTCTTTCTGCACAGAAACAAGAAAACAGGGAACTACCCCTTTTCTAGTCAGAAAATCTCTATTTTTCTTGAATATAATAGTTTCTCTATCCCTTATCGTTGGCAGTTTTTTTTGACATAGTAGGATAACAAAGAAATCTCAATAAATTAATTTCTTCCATCACTAAGCATGATCCTTCCCTTTGATGTAATACGAATTATTTTAACCCTCCCCTTCTCTTCAATATACACAAAGCCAAGATCCTCAAACCGTTTTATTTTCGATCTGGTTGTAGGTTTTGTAATCTCAAAGCGCGACGTAATATCCCCAAATGAAACTACTTTCTTTTCTAAGTTTGCAATGTTAATATACTCTAACATTTTTCGCTCTTGATCAGTTAAAAGAATATCGCGCCCCCCATTCATTACATAAGGATTTTCCCCAATAGCTTCTATGCGAGAAATAGCATCAGAACCAAGTGCCTTAGAATCCACCTTAATGAGCACCACTCCTTTTTCCTCTCGGGCAGTAAGTTGCAAATCATAGAGTAACGTAAGTGCTCGTTCAATTCCCTGATGCAACACAATATATTCAAAAGAGTCAATCAGAATGGTAACGCTTTATTCTAATCTTCAAAATTCAAGACAAACATTTAAAATATCCTCTGTCTTGGTAATTCCATCATCACCTATTTTTACCAGTGGTGTAACTACAACCCCAAATTTATTTGAAGGTGATACCACAAACGTCCTACTTAATATCAACCCAAATCTGTTCTGCGCAATACTCGTTGCAAACAGATCATACCCGCTCTCTATCTCTTCTGAACAAATCACATACATCCCCCCTGGTTTCAAAATGAGTTTGGATGCAAAAAAAGAAAGAGTTTCTTTTTGCGGAATGACCCCTAACTCTGCGAGTGTTTTTACTACTCTAATTTTAGTAACATCGCCACGTTCCATTATTTTATCAGCGTGTAAACAAGTGAGTTCGTGTCTCACCCTCTTTCGAACTAAATGCACAACACTAAAAATGAGAACAGTTAGTAACATCACCCCAATAACAAAAAGAAGAATAAATTGAGAAGATAAATAAGATGGCACATCTTCTCGAACAACAAGTCTCCACCGCTCAGATCCAAATAAAATATCTCTTGTCGTAATAAATTGTGTACTCCCATTAAATTCCACTACTTTCCCCTGGATAGGAAGAGGCTTCAAATAAAAGTCCACTAGTTCAGCGTTTACCCCAGCACTAAGGAGTGTTTGATTTCGTCCCAAATCAAAGAGTAAATATCCTCGCTTCCCTGCATTTACTAGCGGAACAAAATAACGATGATGCAATTCTTCAAGATCAATAATCGTAAACAATACTCCCTCAAATGCTCCAATTACTTGTTGTGATGAAGTATATCGAACAACTTCAAAAACCGGTGAGCTTACCACTACTGCACCACTATTACCTATTTTTTCAACACCCGATACATAATCTTCACCCGTATCCCGCGGAACCGTAAAATATTCTTTCTGTCCAATATTGAGTCGCAAATATCCTGCAACTTCAGAACTTGTGCACCCCTCAACCACCCCCTCGGGCGATGCAAATAATAAAGATATTTCCGATCCTTCTTCTTCGCATCTAAGATCTATAAGTCCTCCTCCAACTGCCACTACTGATTTTCGCAGAACTTGTTGTGTTCGTCCAACATGCGATTCAATTTTAACCGCACTAAGAGTCACATCTTGTTCCACATGCTCAATAATATTACGTTTTTCATCCACATTACTTTGTGTTATTCCCATAATTGAAATAGCAATAACTAAACCAATCAGCAATAGCAGCGATACAAATAATAATATCTCTCTACCAGAAAATCCACTTTTCAGCACACTTGTTCCCGTAGTAGCCCCTTTCATAATCCCATTTTCCCTATTTTTTCCCTATGGTTGGTGAAGCTTTAAATAGTTCTGTATGCCAAAGAACCACAAATTAAGATCAGAACAAATATTAAGCCTGAAAGTAAAAAAACGGAGCTGAAACAAGAATGGAACATCAAATACCAGAGCACTCAAACAACAGTGATCCTGATAGGAAAACCCCAAGTCACCCCCAAGGAGAATCTCACTCAAAAACTCATCTGCAGACTGCACATCATACTTCCCATAAAACGCATTCCAATTCATCCCAAATATTAACAGCCCTTTCCCTTCTTTTAATTGTAATCGCTTCACTATTAGTAGTTGTGAACCAAGTTCAAATCAATCAGCTAGGGTCCAACATCGGAGCACCAACCGTATTTAACAGGGGTTCCAGTTCCTCAACATCCTTTAGTCAAAACGATTTGAAAGATGTTGATATAAATACCCTAAAATCCACCGCCCACACCGTTCTTGCTGTCTTTCCCGTTGATAAAATCACAACCCAAGAAGACGCCATAGGCATAATGTTTCCTCAGGGAACCCCAGAATATGGTGAAGCCTTAGGTGTAAGTTATGATGATCCCGTCAAATCATTAGCAACTCTTGCAAACATGTACCCTGGCCTTAAAGCTGAAGTACAAAAAAATAACCCTGGCGCCTTTGCTCGGTTCATCAATCTAGGAACAAAACCAGTAGGTATCAGTTGTGAATATTGTTGCGGGATCGGACCAGTAGGAGTTGATAAGAATGGAAATTCATTATGCGGTTGCCAACACAATCCCGCCTTACTAAGTGTTGCACTATATTTAACCGCTTACACCGATTATAACGATGCCGAAATATTACGCGAAGTATTACGGTGGAAAACTCTCTTTTTCCCCAAAAACATGATCGAACTTGGTCTCAGTGTAGCCGGTAAAGACGCATCCGCTCTAGCAGATCTCCCCGGCATGGTTGGAGGCTGTTAGAGAGTTTTTTTATTTTTAATTAAAAATAATTTAATTAAAATTATGTATAAAATTCAGCAAAAATAAACAATTTAAACTTAAACTATCAAGTACGGAGGAAAAAATGGATCAGAAAATAATTGTAGCAATAATATTAGGGGTATTAGTATTAGTTTCAGCAGTGCAAGCATTTCAGCTATATACTATTAAAGAGAAAGTAGCAACATCCGGGTTAAAAACAAGCAGTGCCGGTTCAAGCACTCCCACTGCCGCAGGCAGTGACCGTCAAATTGCCAGCGTTCCGACCAGTGTAAATAGTTTACCCCAAATGGTTGGTGGCTGTTAATTATATTTCAGTTTATATTTCGTTTTTAATTTTTAGGTTTAACCACCAAGTCATAAAAATAATAAATAACCTATACCGACAGTATACCATTTTAATTGAGGCATTCCTATGAAAGATACAAAATTCAAAGTCACCATATTTCTTGGTTCAGTAGTTGTTTTACTATTACTTATCAATATCCTACTTTTAACCTCGCTCGGTTCAACCATAGCTTCAAAAGAACAACAAGCAATAGATTCCTCTATTCCTGCAAAGCTCGAACTAATCACCCTCACCACCCCTGGTTGCACTAATTGCTACAATATTAGCATAATCAAATCTCAATTCAGTGATGCCAATATTACCAAAGACACAGAGCTCGTATACAACGATCCAAAAGCCACAGCTCTCATTGAAAAATACAATATCACAAAATTACCTGCTCTCATCTTAAAAGGTGAAATCACCAAATCACCAAAAATAAACAAATTAGTATCTGAAATAGGAACCACACAAGATGACAACTCTGTCGTTATATCTGCTCTTGTCCCCCCCTATCTCGATGCTACAACTGGGAAAATCAGAGGCGAAGTATCACTCTTTGTAATATCCACACAAAATTGCCCTGAATGTTATGATATAACTCCCTTGGTAACCCAATTGAAATCCACCCTCACCATTAAAAAGTATGAAGAGTTAGATATCAACTCAGAAAAAGGTCAGAGTCTAAAAGCAAAGTACCTGCTCGAAGCACTCCCAACCATTGTCTTCAACGAAGAAGCGTCCGTATACCCTATGATCTCAGATGTATGGCCACTCGTTGGTTCCATTGAAACTGATGGGTATTACGTCATGCGTAATGTTAATCCACCATTTTACAACACCTCATCAGAAAAAGTAGAAGGCTTAATATCCCTCACCATTGTAACCGACACTTCATGTGATACATGTTATGACGCCGCCAAAATCAATAAAGCTATCTTAGCCCAAATGGGCATTATTGTTCAAGACGAGAAAAATGTTGATATTTCTTCACTTACTGGCCAAGGGTTGTTAAGTAAATATAAAATAACAAAAGTTCCAACAATAATTATGGAAGGAGATATGGAAAAATATCCCAGTCTTATCCAGAGTTGGAAAAGTGTAGGTTCAATCGAAAGTGACGGCTCATATATTTTGCGTAAACTTGACATCTTTGAACAACCCTACAAAAATGTTGAAACTGGTGAA
>CAYJTE010000005.1:2237-15849 GCA_964372965.1 uncultured Methanosarcinales archaeon | reverse complement strand
AATTAATTGTGAAAGAGCAGGAATTTGCGCTGGATCAGTTTGACCGTCACTATGTAATACAATAAAAATGTCAGCGTTAGATTTGAGGGCTTCGGTGAAACCGGTTTTTTGGGCTGCTCCATAACCTTTGTTTTGAGGATGGATGAGAACGGTTACTTTTTGATACTTTTCTTTTATTTTATTTGCTTTTTCTTGGGTGTCGTCTTTTGCGCCATCTTCGATAATATAAAAATGATCAATTAATTTCATGACCTCTGGTGACATATTATCGTACACACTTTCAATTTTTTTTCCAGCGTTATAAGCAGGCATGATGATGGCGATCTTTTTACCGTTTATCATATTGTAGTATTCCAGAAGTTTCTTTTTAAATTTAGCTGTGATGGGGGCTCTGTAGAGAATTTTTTGCGAAGGAGTATCACCACGAAAACGGGGGTATCACACTTGGAATTCACTAGAATAGACTCAACTCTCGGATTTAAAGAAAATAAGATAGGAATCCCTATGCGGAACTCGTATTTCTCCCCAGGATAAACCCAAGTGATTCCTGCTTATTTTACTTGAAGCAGGATTATGGCATATAAATTGTAGTGTCAGGGTGGTGTGCTGCCCAAACATACCAGTATGCCCTTGTTTTGGGAAGAATTTCGCCGGTTTCTTTTTTGATTATTTGTATAGATCCCGTTTCATCTATTTGAATTCTCATTGATACGCCGGCTAGTGTGTCTGATATTGTTCCTAAACGCTTGATGTCGGATTCTTTATACGCTTTGGCACTACTTCCAATTTTTATTCCTATTACTGGCTCTTTGGGATGAAGATTTCCATTTAGTTGTGATAGTTGGAGGGGTATCTCTCGATTGGTGTAATAAGGAATATAAGGGTCGGTTCCATATGGTTTATTTGAACCAGTGTCAAGACTGAGGACTTGGGTCTTAGGATATTTCGTTTTCCAATCTCGATAATATACAATACTGCTGTCTAATTTTTTTAGAATTATCTCTTTTGTTGCTAAATCGCCTTCTATGGCAGTTCCATTTAACTCGAGAAAGAGACTCGAAGAGGCGATGTCACGAAATATGGTTGAGATGTCGAGTACTTTTCCGGTGTTTTCGAATTGGAGAACTTTTTTTTGGTTCTCTTTGGTTATGGTTCTTTCGTAAATATTGGCTGATCCACACAGGGGGCAATATGTTACGACGATGGGAGTGCTTGAGATGTTGTCATTTACTAGTTCATGCCAGAGAAGAATTTTGAGAGGGTAGATTTTTTGTTCTTCTCCTACTTTTATGGCAAGAACTTGATCGTTATCACCTAAAAATTGGTCGGCTTCTTTTATACTTACAAATTTTGGGGAAGGGAGGGGGTGAAGTGAGGCGTCATGGGGGAGTGCGCTAAGTATGTGGCGCTCAATTGGTTGAATGGTTGAAGGGTCATTTACTGGAGGCAAGGATGGTTGACAACTGGTTATGATTGCAAGAGCAATGCAAAGTATAAGGAAGATAATTATTGATTGCAATTTTGAAGTTGAATTTGATTTCATGTTGTGGGGATATAGTTTTTTATAATTTTAGTTTAGATGTTGTTATTAATTTCAGGTAGATATTAATATTAATTTCATTTAAATTGGTTTTGGGAAGATTAGTTTGGATAATGATATGGAAATGATATTGGATGGATTTGTTGAAATCCCTTCGGGAACAGTAACAGCTTTTGAGCCAGTTGATATTAACAAACTGAGGACGCCGCTCTCCGGATGGGACGACCCCCTTGGCGTTGTTAATTGGGAATTCTAATGGCTCAAAGCTGAAGGCTGTTACTGAACTTTTCAACAAAGCCATATTGGGTACTTAAATGATATTGAAAGTTAGTTGATGAGGATGATGAGGATGATGAGGATGATGAGGATGATGTTAGTTACATACAAATGAGTATATGGTAAATCCTTTTTTTCCGGTTATTTTGATAGTTTGTAACTTTGATTTATCTGAGCGAATGAGATTATACACATCTGCGCCATGGGGGAGGAGGATAGTATTCTTTTCTTTTTGAGTGATATCTACACCTTGCTCGAGGGGGTCGATTGGCGATCCGTCTTGCTCGATTTCTATTGGAGTTGGTGAATCTAGTACTACATAGAGTTCTTTGGCGTAGGCGCAGATAGTAATACTGCCACTATCACCTATTAAGGTGATGGACTCTGGTTTTTCTTGCCAATCACCGTGTGGATAGAGAGTGTTTTTGTGAAAAGTGGTTGGTGCTTTAAATTCATCACACCCTTCTTTGATGCAAACCCGGGTTGAACCAAAGTTTGAACCTCGGTTAAATCCAGTGTATAGCTCAGGGGTTGTTTCGGGGCTGGTGAACCGTTTTGATTCTGGTTCGATCTTTGTTGTTACTTGTTGATTGAGTTTTTTTAATTCGGCTATTATTGTTGATTCTATGTGCTCATATCCTTGTTCTCCTGAATGAGTTACAATAATTTGACCTTGCGGGTTGATTAAGACGGAGTGGGGCCATCCTGGTGCTTCGTATGCATGTAGATTAGTGTGGGTGGTATCTACTAAAATGGGATAGGTGAGGTCATGTCGTTTTATAGCTTTTTCGACATTTTTGAAGTCTTTTTCAAACTCAAATTCTGAAGTGTGAATTCCAATTACATACACACCAAAACTAGAATATCTCTGCCACATTCTTTTGATTGCGGGAAAAGTGCGGATACAGTTAATACAAGAATAGGTAAAGAAATTCAGAAGAATGATTTTTCCTCGAAGTTGGTTGATGCTGAGTGGTTGTGAGTTTATCCAATCCTTTTTTTGTGATTGTAAGTTGGGTGCTTGCATTCTCTTTTTAGAGAGTGATGCCTATTTAAAGATTATGAGGACGGAGTGGAGGGGTGATTGAAGATGAGAATGGTTACTGTTGGATGATTTGGAAACATAAATGTGTTCTACTTTTTCTTTATTTCAAACCCAGTTGGGGTGTCACCTATGGTGTAGCCTTGTTGGTCTATTTTTGATCTGATTTCGTCTGATTTTTTCCAGTCTTTGTTTTTCCGGGCTTGAAGACGTTCTTCGGCTAATTTGGTTATTTCTTTTGGTATGGCATCTTCTTTTTGATTTTTGAGATCTAAACCGAGCACTTCGTCAAATTTAATGAGAAGGGTGTATTTTTCTTGATTTGATATAGAATCATCCTTAAGAATTTCCCATACCAAAGCGAGTGCTTTGGGGGTGTTCATGTCATCATTGATGGCACTCTCGAAGCTGTCTTGATATGTCTGGGCATTTTTAGTAAGATTTTTTACTTTTTTAAGATGAGCTTTTTTTAATTCTATCACTTTTTCATTGATTCTTTTTCTCGCGGATTTGGCGCCTTCAAGTGCGTCATAGTTAAACATCAAAGGATTGCGGTAATGTGTTCCAAGGCAAAAGTAACGGTAATCGAATGGTTCGATTCCTTTGTCTTTGAGAGTTTTGAGGGTGAGGAAATTTTCTCCAGACTTTGCCATTTTTTCGCCTGAGGGAATTACGAGAAATTCGTTATGGAGCCAGTACTTGGCCCAGGGTTTTACGCTTAGGGCAGCTTCGGATTGGGCGATTTCATTTGTATGATGAACGGGGATGTGATCGATTCCACCACAGTGGATGTCAAATTGATTTCCGAGGTATTTTGTTGCCATAGCAGAGCATTCGATGTGCCAGCCTGGGTAGCCTGTGCCCCAAGGTGAGTCCCATTTCATTTCTTGTTCTTGGAATTTTGATTTGGTAAACCACAGGACGAAGTCGTGTGGGTTCTTTTTTGATTTGTCTTGCTCTACTCTCGCTTTAGTTCTGCTTTCGGATTTTAGGTCTAATTTGGCTAGTTTACCATAGTCTTTGAGTTTTTTAGTGTTGAAGTAGATGTTGCCTGCTGCGTGGTAGGTGAATCCATTCTTTTCAAGCTGCTTGATCATGTCGATTTGTTCTTTGATATGATCAGTTGCCTTACACCAAATAGTGGGTTTGATTAAGTTTAGAGCGAGGTAATCGGCTTTGAAGGATGAGATGTAAAAATCGGCTATTTCCCAAACGGTTTTTCCTTCTCGTTTGGCACCTTTTAACATTTTATCTTCACCATCATCGGCATTCGATGTGAGGTGCCCCACATCAGTTATGTTCATAACATGTTTTACTTGGTAGTTGTTGAATATGAGAATACGTTTGAGGATGTCTTCAAATAAAAATGATCTGAGATTTCCGATGTGCATGTAGTTGTATACTGTTGGCCCACAGGTGTACAATTTGACTTCTTGTTCTTTTTTGTCTAGTGGTACGAAGAGTTCTTTTTTCCGGGTGAGGGTGTTGTAAAGGGTGAGGGTCATGTTTTGTTAAGGGTATTTGGTGTGGTTTAAAAATATGTTGACGTGGCTGGCTCTGTAGAAAATCTCGTTGAGACCGCCAGAAGGCTCGACCTTCCTCCTATTTTCAATCGAAGGCGCTATCAAGTCACTTCGTTGCACTCGTTTCTAGTCACTCACTGTGTTCGTTTCTGAGTTGCTTTACAGCAACCGTGAGTTGCCTACTTGGCAACCGTGAGTTGCCGTACAGCAACTTGCCTAAAGGCAAGTGCACCCCTAGGGTGTGTCCTGCCGTTTTGGACTCGCCTTCAGCGAGCAACCCCGCATTACGCGCCTGAGAGTTTCTCAAAGAGAAGGTCGCTTTAAGCCGCTGGCGGACTTTTTCTACAGAGCTGACGTTCCGTTCACTTTGTAAAAATATTGATTAAAATAGTTTCTACCTCTTTTAATTTACTTTTATGTATCGAGCCAACTTTGTACAAAAAGATAGATCTATTTGTGGTGAAAATTTTGTTTGGTCTAATCCTGCTTACTTTTTGTAAACCTCCCTCGGTGAAATCTTTTTCTTTTAGTAGTACAGCATATTCATCAGTTCGGGCTTCACCGGTAATTTGACATATTACTATATTGTCACTGGGTAGAACGGCTAGGATGAGGGCAGGTCTTTTCTTTGAACCAGTTAAATCAGAAAAGGGAAACGGAACTACAATGATGTCTCCTTTTGAAAATGAAGTTTCATCCATGTTATAGATGTTTCCAGGTTTCTTCCTCATCATCACTTAACCAATCTTTGGCTAAACTCTTTTCTGCGACCATGAGCCACCCCTTGCTTTCTTTCATTTTTTCCATTATAGATAGGTCATAGAGAAACTCTTTTTCAGTTTCCAAGATGATTTTATTTTTCCTTTCTCTTAAAATGAGCTTGGTGCCTTCCTTTATATTTAGTTTTTTACGTACGTTTTCGGGGATTACTATTTGTCCTTTAGATGATACTTTTACAGATTCAATCATAGTAAGATAAGTAAGTTTAGGCTTACTTATATACTTTTTGATACTATTTGGTTTATCCAATAAGGAAGGAAAGATGACGAGGAGTATGGGAATTTTGCTCTTTCCTTTTTAGTCTAAGACCCATAATTATTTAAAAAAAGGCTACACAAAAAGTGTATGTTAAAAAATATGACAGAAGAGATCCAAAAAATCGCATTTGTAACGGGTGCGGCTGGCCAATTAGGTTCGGCTCTGGTTGAAAAACTCTGTTCTGAAGGATACTCAGTTCATGCGTATATCTTGTCTGATCATGATGATTCACTTCTGGTGTCGTTACAAGGGAAAGGAGTTGTTAAGATTATTAAAGGAGATATTTGCAATGCTGATTCGCTACTAGGGATTATTCCGGATAGGGCGATTGTGTTTCATTGCTACTCACTTTCACCGGGTGCGAATGCACGAGAAGAGGTGTATCAGGCGGTTAATGCAGGAGGGACGCGCAATGTGCTTGCGGAAGCTCGACGAGCTTGCGTGTCGCAGTTTGTATATGCAAGCTCGTGTTCGGTGATTGGTCCGAAGGCGACTCAGGGTCATGCGATTTCTGAAGGTGATAATTGTGATCCTAATGAACCGTATGGACGATCAAAATTAGGGGCGGAATTGGAGGTGCGGAAGTTCTTTGATGAGACTAAAATTTCAACTGTTATTTGTCGGATTTTTCCTTTGTATGGTCCGCGTGCTCATAAAAATTCGACGCCGGTTCGTTTATTACATTTAATGTCCCAAAAGAAGTTTTATATGGTGGGGGATGGACAAAATGCCTATGAATTTTGTTTCTCGCGCAATGCGGCGGACGGCATGGTGCTTGCTTCTCAGAAGTTGTTCAATGATGGTGGTTTTGAAATTGTGAATACATCGGAGCCTATTCGTCGCACATACAATGAGGTTATTTTTGAGATTGCTAAACAAGTAAATCCGTCAGTGCAAATTGTTCGTATTCCAGTTCAACTGGCGAAGATGATTGGGTATGGTGGTGAGATGGCATTTAAACTGTTCCGAAAGCGAACGATTACACGACTACGTACTGTTCAGGGTCTCTTGGGGGGGTGGACATCAGATTGTTCGAAGGTGGTAATGTTAGGATATTCGCAAAAATACTCTCTTGAAGAAGGTGTGGCTGAAGTTGTGATGTGGGCTCGGAAGAATGGGCATTTGGATGATAAAAAGGAGTGAAAATATATGACACTGGATAGACTCATTCAAAAAATAGATGCATTGGTAATGAGTGATAAACTGCCATTTTTTGTGGTTGGAGTTCCACTAACTTATAGTTTCTTAGGTGTATATTACTCTATTGATTATGCTTCAAAGGGAGAACATGGAAACGCCACAATTGCGGGATGTTGTACACTTATTAATGCATATTATGCTGGTTATCAATCGAAAGTCTTATTTCAAAAAAAAAGTGGAAATGAATAATGAGCAAAGATGGTTAATTAGCACATTATACTGTAAATAGGGTGTTGTTCATGATTTTTGTTAATAGTAATATTTTGTTAATAATACTTTTTTCGTTCTTGATGGTATTTTAGCATGATTTTTGCGTGTTTTTGGTTTTTTATGGTTTTCAGTATGAGAACAGCTGCGAAATAAGGATATTTTCCACAATTGTCTATAAAGGGTTTGAAAAATGGTTTTTGTGAGATGGGGGGAATGTAGTATGTTCCTACTAAATTGCCGAAGGACACTTTGAATCTGATTGACTTATCAAGGAACTGAGGGTGTGTTTCATAGAGATTTGTTGTTCCATCTAGTGTATATGTCTCACTTACTTTGTGAAGTGGAAGTGAGCATTCGATATCGTTGATATTTGATTTTTGGGTGTGGGGTATTGCTAGATGAAAGAGAGAGGTGGTATTTGGCTTTCTGGGGGTGATGGCAATATCAAGTTCAATTTTATTTGAAAGCAATATACGATAGTTGATGAGATTTTTGGGGGTTGAGTGCAGCATCTCTATTATATCACCGTTACGTCGGGTGGTAAGTGTTCCTTGGATACTGGGAAATCCGGTGTAGGCTTCGGAGTATCTAATTTGTTGATTCTTACTGGTGGAAGGACCTCCACTGGTTGTGAATATTGAAGGATATGTGTGAAGGATAAGTGGAAGTTCTGCGTGGTTTCCAGGGGTTCCTCCGAGTATATAGAGCGAATCTTTGTTTCTTATTAGGAGAAGATTTGGTTGGGAGTAGAATTTTATGAGTGGTTTTGTGTCATCGAAGACAATTGTTACTTTGTTTGATTGAGGCAAGGGAATTTCATTTGCGAGGAGGAGATAGTATGCGGTAAATGAAAGATAATCGCTTCTATTGTTGTAAGGATAATAACCTACTTTTTTGTCTTGGTTTGGTGAACAGACAATCTCGAAGTCTCTGATATATGGTTCGATGAATTGTTCGATTTTTTTTGAAAGAGAGAGGTAGTATGAGTTGCTGGTTAGATGGGCTGCGGCTCTTAGAGCGTAAATGTAGGAGGCGTAACCAAATATTTGTCTCTGTCCTCTCCCAATATAGTTGAAGTCACCTTCTTGATTTATGAAGGGTATGAGAAAATGAACACCTTTTAGAAATCGTTCTTGTAGTTTTGATTGTTGTTTTGGGTTGGTTGAGAGTTGATGATATTGATAGAGGAGTGCGAGAATGTAGGCATGGTATTGGAATGAGTGATGGTTGGCGTCATCCGCGAAAAGTCCGTCTTGGTCTTGGCGAAACAAGACGAGTTGAAGTTCTGCTTTTGCTCTGATTTTATCTTTTGTTTTTTTGAAAAGAGAATATTTGGTGATGCTATTTAGGGCGCGCATGGCAGTGTAATTGGTTTGATAGGAGCAGATATTTTGCGATGCTTTGATGTATTGTTCTATTTCACTTTTTTCTTTGGTGGAGAGTTCTGATTTTAAAATGCTATAGACTTGAATTATGGCGTAGTTTTTGAATTCCCAACGGTAGATTCCCGGATGGGTGTGATATAATTTTGCCCAATTTAGTTCTGAATCTAGTGCTTGAAGAGCTTTTGTTTTGCAGGTTTGATCTTTGGTTTTTAGGTACAGTGTTACTTGTGCTAATGCGTAGAAAGCGTTTCCGTAACTATTTTTGATTGGTTCTTTAGTGTCAGGATCGTTTAAGTGGCCTTCTTTCAATTGAAATGTAGAAAGGTAATCGAGGATATGTTTGGCACTTTTTTGCATATTTTCCATGGGGAATCGCGGGTATGAACATACTGTATTTTGACTGTAGAACTGAGGCGCAGTAGCTTTTTAAAGCATTCGTCTTTATGTTCTATAGTACTATGAAAATTATGATTGATATTTTGCATCCGGCACATGTGCATTTCTTTCGCTATTTTATTTCTGAGATGGAGCGTGAGGGACATGCTGTTTTAGTTACGACACGGTCGAAAGATATTACTCTTGAACTACTTGATCAATTGAAGATCAAGTACATTAAAATTAGTGAGGCGCGAACTGGTCTGTTTGGTATGGGTTCCGAGTTGGTTGGTCGAACACGGGCGTTTGTTCGTTTGGCTAGATCGTTTAAACCGGATGTGTTACTGGGCGAACATGGTACAACTATTGCTATTGCCGGACGCTGGTTGGGTGTTCCGTCGCTGGTATATTGGGATACGGAAGTTGCGAAGCTGGTGAATTCAATTACGTATCCGCTCGCGACTGTTGTGTATACTCCTACGTCGTATGTTGGTCGCGTACGGGGTCGACATGAGATGTATAATGGATATCAGAAGCTAGCTTATTCGCATCCACACTGGTTTACACCGGATAAATCAGTTTTGAAAAAATATGGACTCGTTGAGGGATTTGTTTTGGTACGATTTGTGTCATTCAAATATAATCATGATAAGGGATGTGTTGGAGTTGTTGATAAAGTTAAATTTGTTCAAGAACTGGCGAAATATAGGAAGGTGTATGTGAGTTGTGAGGGGGGAGTTCCTCCGGAGCTGGCTGCCTATTCCCTCAAGATTGAATACAAAGATATTTTTGATGTGATGGCGTTTGCCGGACTCTATGTAGGGGAGAGTCCAACGATGGCAACTGAAGCAGCGCTCCTTGGTGTACCTTCCGTGTATGTGTCGAACTCGCCTCGAGGGTATATTTCTGAACTTGCTTCAAAATATGAGCTGGTGGTGTGGGCTAAGACGGAATTTGAGGGGTTGCATGAGAGTCTCGCGATTCTGAAGGATAAATCATCTGAGTCTCTTTGGTCTTTGCGTCGGGAAAAGTTGTTATCTTCAATGATTGATGTTACGTCGTGGATGATTTCAACGGTTACGGGGAGAGAGTGGGAGAAGAAGGAGAAGAAACAGAAAATCTAGATTATTTTTTATAGTCAACCTTGGTTTTGAACTTCATGACAAAAAAGTCAATTCTGATTTTATCTATTTCATTTGCCTTTATTTTTTTTGGATTTAATGGAGTACAGCAATATGTTACTGTATACTTCGATCAATTAGGTGTGAGGTACATTGGATTTGTGTCGCTGCTTTTGATCTATTTGTTTTTTGGATTATTCTCGCCGCTTGCGCTTCCGATTATGAATCGTTTAGGGATGGTTCGGACGATGATTATTGGTGCAGCTGTGTATGGCTTGTTTATTTATTCGCTACTTATATCGTCAGTGGGGTTGATTATTGTATCGTCTTGTATGCTTGGTATTGCGGCAGGGCTGCTGTGGACATCACAGGGGTCGTATCTTTTGCGATCGAGTCAGACGGGGTCTTATGGACAATCGGCGGGTCTTTTTACGATGATTTGGGCGTTTGGTGCGGCTCTGGGGATGGTGCTTTTTGGTTTTGTGTCAAAACTTTTTGGATATTTCCCAACTTTACTTATTTGGGGTTCTGTTCCTTTTGCGGGAGGGATACTTTTATTTTTTTTGCCACGAGTGGAGATAGTGGAATCTCAGAAAAAAGAAGTTGGCAGGCTTGATTCCCGGGTGGTGCGGCTGGGTATAGTTAATTTTATGTTTATGTTTATGTTCGGGCTTGTTATTGGATCGATTCCTCTTTTGCTCACACACTCTTTTTCTATTGAAGTTGTGGGGATTTTAGGAAGTTTATTTTTTGTGGCGTCGGTTTTATTCTCTTATGTGAGCGGAAAACTCTCGGATATTTTTGGTCGTAAGATATTGTTACTTTGGGGATTGGTATTTTGTTTATTTGGACTGTTATTTCTTAGTTTGAATCTGAAATGGATGCTGTTTATTGGTGTTATTTGTGTTTCTCTTACTTATGCTATTGTACGGCCAATTATTCTTGCAGTTGCGGGAGATTTTGGGCAGATGGAACAAAATGTGGCGTACTTTAATGTGTTCCAATGTGCAGGAGTTGTGTGTGCACTGCTGATAGGGTTATTTGTTTCAGGAGTTATGGTTTTTTATGTATCGCTTGGAGTTGTGGTTGGGGGATCACTATTTGTGGTTTCAGAAGTGAGGAAGTTGAAGTAACAGGGAGAAGGAGTAGACTATTTATACTATTATCCTATTCTGTTTTATTCTCGGTAGTATGAAAAAAATGCCCGGGTTAAGCCTATTTTTTTGAGATATATCAACTCTTCATTGCGTCTTGAAGATACAATTTTGGTGTAGCCAATGTAGTTTCTTAGGGGATTTTTGAGGAGTGCTTCACATTCGATTTTGGATGTGCGCATACCGGTTCCTTTGGAGTTGAATGGTGCAAGTACACTTGGAGCGTAGAGATCCCATTCTCTTAATTTTTTTTCAAGTAAGGTGAGGTTTTTAGTCATGAGGCCAAGCTCACAGTGAGGATATTGTTTCTTCAAATTGAGATAGGAAGCAATAAGACTGCGGTTGTTGTTGGCAAGTGCTAAATCGGTCATTTGATAATGCAAAAAGAGCTGGGCGGGATGAATTTTTTTTAACTCCAAATAATCGAGATGCACAAGTAAGGGGAGAATAGTAATCATATCTTGAGCAAAAATCTTTTTGAGGTTAAGGATGTTTTTAAATCCCAATTTAGCTAACTGGAGAATTCCTAAATGTTTTACTTTGTTCAAACTTAATTTGATTGGACCGTATTTAGTGAGATCGCGTACGTACTTACTGATATCTGGGACGATTGCGGAGACATCGGACATCCAATGTTGGTCAATTGCATGGATACTTTCCGGATCATTATAGATAAGGAACTTTCCACGTGATATGACATATTCTTTTTTTATGTGAATGGACTTTTTTCCGTCAATGAGGCCATCGATGAATAAACCAGTGGTTAAGGTGGTGTCCTTTTTTATTTTAAGAGGATTTCTCTTTTTTCTTTTGGAATTGAAGGGGGTATTTTCAATCATGGTTTCACTTCCATCTTCTTGGAATGTGAAGCGTATATGGAATGGAGAAACCGTTGTACAGCAAATCCATCTTGGATAGTTACCATTTTTTGCGTAGAGGTATTAAGTTTATGTTTGTTGGATCTGATGGCATCCACAAATGTCCGATCTTCATCATAATAGCCATCGCCACCTAATTCAAATTCAGATGTTTTGAGGTCGTCTCTGGTGATTATTGTTTTTCCTTTCGGGTATTCTGGTGTGGCTGAAAATAGATTGATGGTAAGTTGATCCTCTTCAATTGAAAGAAATCCATTTTCACCTTCAATGTGTAATTTTATAGTGAGTTTGGTGTAGCCTTTTTCAGACCAAGATATTTTTAATGTCCCGGTGAGGGGTTTATTTTGGGTATAGGATACATTAATTGAGGCTTTATCTTCAACTTTGGAATACGGAAACTCTAAAGTGGATTTAACTTTTTGGGGAAGGCCGAAGAGCCGATAGGTGAGGTATAGTAAATGTGTTCCATGTAAAGTTACACAGCCGCCACCGGCGGTCTTTTTATCATAACGCCAGCCTTTTTTATGTGAGAGAACTTGTGTTACATAGGCTGAACCAGTGAAAGAATTTATTTTGCCGAGGATTTTTTTTTGGAGAAGTTGCTCGATTTTTTTTAGTTGGGCAGTGTAGCCATACATGTATCCTACGGCACCTGTTAGGTGGTGCTTTTCTGTGAGAGATACTATCTCTTTTGCGTGTTCCAATGAATCAGCGAGTGGCTTTTCAACAAGAAAGTGTATATTACGCTTGGCGACTTCTTGGATAGTTCTCAGAGTGAAAGCGGGAGGGATGGAGATTATTACTGCATCCGGTTTGGTTTCATCAAGAAATTGTGGAAGATTCGTATAAAATGGCACTTTTATGTTTAAACTATAGATTTGTTTTTTTACTTTTTGGTTGACATCGAAAACGCCGCAGAGTTGGGTATCTGGCATGTAATTTATGAGTGAGCCGTGCAGAAGTCCCATTTTGCCGAGTCCAATTATTCCGATTTGAATTTTGGTTGAATCGCGCTTTCCCCAAATGGTTTCAGTGATACCATCTTTAAATGAAATGGGAGCGAAACTGAAATCTTGCTCTGCTGGAGTTAGATCAATTTTTGTTTCTTGCATCAGACCAAGAAGATTATCTGTGGTTATAGGCGGATTTTTGCTTATAAGAGAGATACTTTTGATTCCCGCATAGGTTAGGGAGTAGGGGAAGTGAACAATTTTCTTTTTTTGTCCTTGGGCGGTTTGAATTTCAGCTATGAGGCTGTTAAAACTGAGACGGGTTTTTCCTGCAAGATCATATGTTTTTCCAAATGTTTTGGGGTTATTTGCGATTTTTACTAATGCTGTTGTAAGATCATCGATATATATTGGTTGGAGTTGATAGTTACCGGATCCAATTATTGGGGTGATGGGAAGTTTTTGAATTAGGTTGAGAATTTTTGTAAAAAGACCTTTGGATCCTCGACCGTAGACAATTGTTGGTTTTACAATGGTGTATTTTAATTTTGACTCCGATGGGATTTTAGCTACTTCGAGATCAGCAAGCCGTTTGGTTTCGCCATAGAGTCCACGTTTGTGTCGTTTGGTTGATTGACTACTTACAATAATTAGATGTTTTACACTATTTTTCAAACAGGCTTGAATGAGATTTTTGGTTCCTTCAACATTGGTGTTGTAACTTTCTTTTGATTCGGATGCTTTTTCTGATGTTTTGGCGGCGAGATGAAAAACAATATCAATGTCTTTTGTTGCTTTTAAAAGTGTT
Organism: uncultured Methanosarcinales archaeon; assembly: GCA_964372965.1. Classification (GTDB taxonomy): domain Archaea; phylum Nanobdellota; class Nanobdellia; order Woesearchaeales; family GW2011-AR9; genus CAMAVK01. The sequence goes on along the minus strand of CAYJTE010000005.1, from coordinate 2,349 downwards.
TCTTTGGAGGTGATATCACCGAGGATTATGGTTTGATTTTTTTGACTTTTTGAGTTAATGAACTTGGATGAAGAAGGATTTTTTCGCATGAGCAAACGGATGTGATTGGAAG
>CAYJTE010000005.1:0-2137 GCA_964372965.1 uncultured Methanosarcinales archaeon | reverse complement strand
ATGAACTTGGATGAAGAAGGATTTTTTCGCATGAGCAAACGGATGTGATTGGAAGGCGAAGTCACCTTCTCGACGAGGTGGGATCCGATGAACCCGCCTGCGCCGGTGATTAATATTTTCATTTTCGTTGTCCTCGAATTTGACTTAGGGTGGTAAAGCAGCATTCCATGACGTGGAGCGCACGATCAATAGTTATTAATGTGTGGGGTTCGTTGTTCAGGGCTTTTACAAATTCATTATAATGTTCACTAAACCCTTTTTGTAGTTTGGTTGTATGTTTTTTACCGTCAAATTCGACTTCGGTGAAATCAGTTATAGTTATAACGTGGCCACCCCCAATTATTTCGATTCGTTCTTTGGATGTACCTTTGTTTCCATCTTCGCTATAGTTGATAGTGGCGGCTGAGCCATGCTCAAATGTTACCAGAACAGCAAGGTTATTTTCTTTGGTAAGTAGTTTTGTGCTTTGATTGGAAGAGTTGCTGGGTGGTATTCCTTGAGCGTCAATATTCACTATTTTTTGTCCGGTTATGAACTGACAAAAATCATAAATATGACAAAGTTCACCCACGATCCTACCCCCACCTATTTCGGGATCATAGAGCCAAGCTTTTTCTGTGTTTACTGTTGATTGCATGCGGTAATTGATGTTGAGATTGGGGTGATGATTTTCCGATCCCTTCAGTTTTGATACTATCTGGGTGGTTAATGGAGAAAAAGTGCGGTTGAATCCAACAGTAAACACCACTGGATTTTTGATAAGGGCTTTTTTTATATCTTGACACTCTTCCCAGGTTAAGGCGAGGGGTTTTTCTATGAAGATGTGCTTTCCTGCTTTAATTGCAGGAAGGGCATATTCTTTATGAGTTGAATGAGGGGTGGCTATAACAATGATATCCACTTCTGGATCTTTCAAAATATCATCATACGATGAGGCAACTTGGGGAATACCATAAGATGCGGCAACTTTGGCTGCCGTATGACCATGTTTGGTGAGGAGTGTTTTCAAAAATAGTTTAGGATTTTTTTGGATTTCAGGGATGTGCATGTCTTGGGCAAAATTGCCTCCACCAATAAGCGCTACTCCATATGTTTCTTTGGGTTTGGGGGTGGGGGTTATAATAATTGGCTCACTGTCCATTTTTTTAATTTCGGGATACTTGAGTACAATGCTAAGTGGTTTTTTTTCTTGTTGCAGCTCGAGATAGGCATTTTCGGCATCAGTGAAGGGATACTCTTTATCAATAAGGTTGTCAAGAGTTATTTTTTTTTCGGAGAGGAGACGAAGAAACTCTTCCATGTTACGCTCGATTGTCCATCTGGCGTACTCAAGTGGTAGGTCAATTCCTTTCTCTTCATAGGAGGATTCGTGTCGTCCTGGACCGTAAGATCGGGAGATGAGAATGTCAATTTCCTTATCGTAAAATGGTTTTCTGTCGATTTCTAGTCCAACATGTCCGACTATGACAATTTTTCCTTTCTTTCGGCATAGATTTAAGGAATTAGTGAGGATTTGATTATCATCAGATTTGGCAGTGATGATTACGGCATCTACTCCTCGAAGTTTAGTGAAAGAATTTACTTTTTCTTGAACATTATCAGTATTAGGGTTGAGTGCTATATGAAGTTTGGTTCGATTGAGGTTTTCTTCATTCGTGTCGATTCCAATTACCTGACAGCCTGCCGCAAGTGCGACTCGAGCAGTGATGTTGCCAATGAGACCCATACCATATATTACTATTATTTGACCAAAACTGGCTTCAGAACGATGAAGAGCGTGAATACTGATGGCACCAAGAGTGGTGTAGGAAGCGTCTTTGATGGATACACCTTTCGGCACTTTTGTGACCATCGTTTTTGGAACTGCAATGTAATTAGCATGACTAGCGTGACCTAGCCCCGCACAGGCAACAGTATCACCAACTTTTATGACATCAACATTTGATCCGATTTTTAAAACCGTTCCGGCGCTGGAATACCCTAATGGATGCCATTTTTCAAGCATGGATTTCGCAAACTTGTAGGTTTTGAGGATTCCTTCTGTTTTGGCTTTTTTAATTGCGAGATTGAGTAAATCTTTTCGTTTCAAGGCTTTTTGTATTAGACCTGTTTTGGTTGGAGAGAGGGATTGTGTTTC
>CAYJTE010000004.1:17485-17932 GCA_964372965.1 uncultured Methanosarcinales archaeon | reverse complement strand
CGAAGGCGCTATCAAGTCACTTCGTTGCTCTCGTTTCTAGTCACTCACTGTGTTCATTCATGAGTTGTCTACTAGGCAACCACGTCTTGCCTAAAGGCAAGTGCACCTGCAGGGTATGTTTTCATTGTTGGGTATGTTTTCATTGTTGTTTGGGATTTGTATTTTTCATTGTCGTTTGGGATTCGCCTTCATCGGGCAATCCTGCATAACGCGCCTGAGGGATTTTCAAAGAGAAGGTCGCTTTAGGCCGCTGGCGGACTTATTCTACAAAGCCAGTAACCAAAAACCATCATCTTCATTTCAAATCAACCTCAAACTCGTTTTCAACCAGCATCACATCACCTTTATAGATACGAGCCTTGATTTTATGAGGACCATAAAACAACAGAGGATCATATTTTAGCTGCTGCGCAAAAATGAAAGATTGACCAGTATCCAAATTATAAG
>CAYJTE010000004.1:0-17475 GCA_964372965.1 uncultured Methanosarcinales archaeon | reverse complement strand
AAATAAGTCTTACGACTAGAAACAGGAAAAAGCGACCTAAGGCCAAACAAACCTGGTAAATATGAATCGCTCGTCTCCTCAGAGAACACTGGATTTATCTCAAGTTCATAATAATACCCTAACTCAGTTGGTATTATCCCAGTTACTGCACCCCCTGTAATACTATTAGCAGCCTTTGCGTAATATTGCTCCAATTTATCCGTAAGTTCCTCTGGAACAAAAAGTGCATAAACATCAACTACATCCAAGTCAGAATCAACATCAATTGCAGATGCTGTAAAAGATTTCCCTGCAGCCTTCGCAGTAATATCCTCCTCAAATACAGACTCACCAAGAGTAGTAAACTGAATCTTGACTTGTTTGGGAGCACCAAACCCTCCCTTAATTTCAATCACCTTGTCAATACGTTCACCCGGTTTCAAAATTATTTGCTCCGGATTTACAATAGTGGCTTTTAGCAGCCGTCCTGCAATAGGATTACGCGAATAACTAAGTTTTGAAATTTCTTCAAAGAGCGACCCTTCAACCCCCAAAGTCTTGCGCGTCACAATGAAAAATGGATCATCAATATCCTGAAAAATCTCAGGAAGTAATTGCATCTCTTTAGTTCCTGTATTCTCCAGTTGAACACGCACCTCAATTGTACCAGAAGTCACTTGAGAAGCACTAATCTCTTTTTTCAAATATTTCAAAATATCAGATACCCCATATACATCAAAAGAGCCTAAAGAACTAAAATCATCATCCGATATACGTTTAGTAGGAGTATTAACCGCCTCCACACTTACTTCGGGCACAGCAACTACGGCCACATCAGAACCCGCCTGACTACCACTCCCGCCGCCAGAACTTGACGATGACCCGCCCACCTGAACTTCAGTTACACAGGCTTGAATCTTTGGACCATAATCAGTTGCATAGCCTAATATTTTTGTACCAATAGAACTATTATATGGCCAATTAGTACTACCAGAACGCGAACTATCAGCATACCCATCACCATTAGTATCCTTACCCTTATCACAATAATCATCCCACGCATTTCCTCTCGTAGTAACATTCACACCCCAATTAACAGTTCGATTAAAGTAATTTGTAATATTAAGAACATAATCAGCAGTAGTATCAAAACCCTGACCACCATAGTACATTACATGTCCAATACCACTATCACTAAATGTATTATTATAAGTTAATGTCTGATTAGCACGATCTGAAACACCCGTTGAAATAAAATAAATCCCAATAGAATTACCATCAAATGTAGAATTAGTAATACTTGTGCGATCAGAATGATCCAACTGCAAAGCATAAGAAGATGTTGAATCAGTAAAATAATTTTTATGGACAAAAGTATCATGCGAGATATAAAAATAAAGTGCTGAAGCAGTAAATGAGTTATTCGTGATAAAACCGTTGTTACTTAATGATACCTCCACACACCGCCTATATCCATCACATCCATAACAAGATGCTCCGCCACAAGACACAAAACTATTATTCAACAGAGTAAAACCATCCGATTGACTAATATAGAGCGCCCTATTATAACCAGTAAAGACACAACCAACAATGCCCACATTATCATATCCATTTGTAGTTGATAAAAACTCAGAAGTAACCTGTGGTGCAAGTAACGTAGTACCAATACAAGTTAAATTCACAGACGCTCCTGTAAAGGAAACCGACTCCACACTATACGTTCCTGGACAAAAAGTCGTATCAGAAGAGATATTCATCCCCGAGAACGGAACAGTACAAGTTAAACTTAAATTAAGTGTAAAAGCAGTATTTTTAGTCTGTGAAAGATTGATTAAACTGCTATTGTACACGTTTTGCGCACCTGCTGAAAGGAAAGCAGAAATATTATTAGGAGTCAAATTAAATGTCCCAGTAGAATTGTAAATACTTTGTGTAGCTTCAAGTCTGGCTAGACCCGCACTATAAGTTAACGCAGTCATATCACGAACTCCCGTCGCAACAAAAGAACTATTTACCTGCGCACCCTGTATAATCTGTGTTGTTCCAAGCAAACTCACAGTAATATCAACATACCATCTTCCATATAGTTGTGCCAACCCGGAAAAACTAAGATTCGTAGGGTCAACCGTAGTGTTAAGAAGAGTATTATTAGTTGCAGTTGAACTAACCAGCGACATCATCCAAGAAGAATTCAAAAACGTTATCTGCTCCAATCTATTATTTTTTGAATTATTAAAAACTACCCCGTAGGTGTTATTCCAAACAGTCGCATTAGTAAAGTTCGAATTATTGGTATTAAAGAAATGAACCGCCGTAGTAAAATTAGACACACTTAATTTTTCAACATTTGCAGCAGTAATATTTTGCAGATCCAGCCCAACACCATTTTTCTTCCCATATAACGTAAAACTATTGCCCTCGATAGTTAAACCCGAAGAATTGAGATGAAAACCATCAGTGGGACAATACATATCTTGCCCCATCACAAAATCATTTACCAAAGTATCCCCACAATTAACAAGACTCAATGTAAGATTAATAAACCCTAAATCAGAGGTAACATTCCTCAAATTAGCAGTCGTTGAGTTTTTAGTGTAATTACCCTTAAATGCTTTTATAGTATGAGTAGTTAAAATATAATTAATATTACTCTCCCTATATTGTTCAGTCAATAAAAGACGAGCTATACCATCACTATTTGTAATATTTGAATAATCAAGTGACCCATTAAAATAAAATCCGCTAACATTCACATTCGCAAGTGGAGCACCGTTTGACCTATTTGTCACATTAACATCAATATACCATTGCAAATATGCTCTAGTAAGAGACCCAACACGGCTTGACGAGCGATTATATGATGAATTAACAAAAAAATACGTATCTCCTTTAAGCGCCCCACTCAAATTCAGATCATACGTATTGTTACTAAACACACTCTGATACCAAGTATTATTTCGAATAGGTTGATTCATCGTTAAAAAAAACATCCCAGTAGTTGATATATAATTTGTAAGACCAACTGTATTATTTTTTATTTGTTCATTAGAAAAAGTATTATGGCCTGATTGACTAATAAAAAAATACACCCTGGAGTTATTAAAATAATAATTAGAGTCAAGTACATTATATTGAGCATTTGTAAAATAAATAGCACTATTTGAAGTGTTATAAAAACTGTTATTTCGAACAATACTACCCTCATAATTAAGTCCTATTCCATTTCCAAGATAAACAATTGTATTATTTGAAAAATTAGAATACGACCCCGCTGAATATATTCCATAATCAGAACCACCATAATTCGAACTGGCCATATTACGCATTATATTATGGGTAATAGTAGTATAATCACTAATAGTATAAATCCCCAACAGACTAACCTGCGATAAATTATTATATTGAATAACTGACCCCGAAGACCCAAACCCCGCCTGAATACCATATCCCACATTAGTCAAATTATTTTGAAGCACACGAATTCCAGAGGAAGATTCATAATATATCGCTGACGCATTACGGATTTGATTTGCCGTAAAATTGCTAGTAGTAACCGAACTAGCATAAATACCATATCCCATAAGATAAATTGTGTTGGAATGTACAGAAGCATTTTCAAGCGAAGATAGCGAAACACCTCTAGTAGCATTCTGAAGAGTATTAAAACTAATAGTAAGACCATGACTATTCTGAGCAACAATAGCATAATTAAGATAAATATTAGCAGTGTTATTAAAGCTGTTTTGACCAATAGTTAAATTGCGAGACTGAACAATATAAACACCATTATAATTATCAGCAAAGCTGCTAGTATTCAAATATGAATCATTTACTGCATACAGCAGGGCACCATAATAATTATTACCTGTTAAATTAAGATTATAAGCACTAATATTTCGACCATAGGTAACATAGAGATTACCCGTATTATTGGTCCCATTCACAACCACATTATTTACCCCATACAGGTAAGTAAGATACCTCCCATTAACCGTTGAATTAACAATAGTTTGATTGTAATCATCAAAAGGAACAGTCCCCGAATCTACACGAAAGTTATAGCTATGATTAGCAATAACCATATTTGACAAATTATTTTTGGGGCTCATCTCTACATACAATCCAGTAATATTATTCGAAAGCAGTGTCACGTTATTGGTAAGAGCACCGGTAGAATACTTCAAATGTAACCCTACTTGAGAATTAAATTTAGAGGTAACATTACGCAGCGTCGCATTCGCACTCTGTTCGATATAAATCCCATTATAGGTATTATTAATAGTAACATTAGTAAGATTAGTATTATTAGAAAAATACATATAAATTCCATAATAATCACCACGACCAAAACTTACATTAGAAACATCCGCAAAATCAGACCGAATTAAAAAAACAACACCTGGATCACTAGTTTGATTCACCCGAATACCATCCATACCATAATAATAATGAACCGCTTTACCATTCACTATATTTGTAGTTGAAATATTATTATTAAAACTTGATGGAGTAGCGGCTGAACTAGTAAAATACAAACTGTAAGTATTATCCGTAAAATTATTGAAACTTAAATTGTGATTACCCGAACAACCAGCACAAAAAGAGTCGCTAAACGCATCATAAAAACCATAATAACTACCACGAACCGTATTATTCCAAAACGTCAAATACTCATCATTACTCAAACTAATAGCATATTGTGAAGCGTTCTCAATAAGATTATTGTGAAAATAACTAACCGGATAAAGAGAAGCATATGTGTTAGCCATCAAAATACCATTTAACGTCTTATTTATCGTATTAAAACTCACATTATTACCAAACGAACTTTGAGAATCAACTGCAGATGAACTAATATTAAAAATAGTATTATTAGTAACATTAGATGACCGAGAGTAATCCTTCAAATAAACACCATAATTTGAATGTTGAACCGTGTTATTGGCAATAATGTTATAATCACTAATGCTACCATTAGAAAAGAAGGTACCGGCAAATCTCATATAAATACCATAAGTAGTAAACCCATTATTAGCAACAAAGCGATTTCCCAAGATTCGATTAGAATCAGAATTAATAATTCTCATACCTTCAGACACATTAGTCGCATTATTATTGGTAAAATTCGAGTTAATAGTCCCCGTAATACCAATACCACTACCAAACCCATTAAAATTACAATTCTTAATAACCACATTATTTCCAGAATCCATAAATATGCCGGAGTACCCATATGAAGCAGGCGTAGTACTCGAAATAGTGTAGCCAGCACAATCAAAAACAATATTATTGACTCCTATCACCAAACCATAACCAGAACAACCTGATAAATTAGAAGTCATCGTAATGGACCCAGTAACTGTATCACCACATACACACGGCCAAGAAGCACAATTCGCTTGAATACGAGGAGGTCCAGGATCCGGAGTAGCCTGAACAGAAGATGATTGATTAAGTGGAATAGAAATATTTGACAAAGCAGAATTTGATGGAAGTAGTAAAGAAGAAGGCTCTGATAAAACAGGTTGAATTATGCTTTGATTTTCCAACGATGGAACACCAACAAGAATAGGAGTACCTTGTTCTGACGAATCACTCGGTACACTAACATCAGTCCCAGACAAATCCGAAACAGCAAATCCAGTAATCGAAGAACCAAAATCAGAAAAAAAACTGATTCCAAAAAGAATAATTATAGATACAATAACAAGTATTGCTACAGCTACACCTACTCTACCTCTCTTTGTCACACGACGCATACAAACAAAAACAACATTTATTGATATATAAACATTTGTTTTGCCAAACTAAAAAATTAACCTAAATTCAAATCAACATCTGCGATACATTTTTAAAAAGGAACTTATCTAGATCAAACACCTGTTTGACACAAAATAGCTCAAGCCTTAAAATAACAAACAACAAGTTTCAAAAACAAATGCGGATGTGCCGGAGCGGTCAAACGGGATGGGCTTAGGTTAGTTCAAAAAGTATTAAGGCAAACAACTGCCATACTAAAAGATACCCATTGGCTTAGTGCCTACGCAGGTTCGAACCCTGTCATCCGCATAAAGTATAAAATCCGCATAAAGTAAAACAGAACGAGGATGACAGACCCAAAAACAACAGTTTTTGTATGCCTGTCATCCGCATAAAATATAAAATCAGCATAAAGTAAAACAGAACGAGGATGACAGACCCAAAAACAACAGTTTTTGTATGCCTGTCATCCGCATAAATAGTTGGAAAGTAATCACCTATTTTTGAATCAAAGTAAGGGTACCTTTTTTGTTTTCACTCTAAATAATCCTTCTTTAAAAAATCCATAAAACTAAAATTAATCAGCACAATCAAACTCCCGAAAGCTTTATAAACCATCTCTAAAACTACCATCAACATGGGAAAACGAATCGGTTCAAGACGCAGAAAAACGCGCTACATGTTCACCCGTAGTGTCAGAGAAAAAGGAAAAATTCCATTAAGTAAATTTTTTCAAACCTTTGTTGCAGACGAAAAGGTAAACTTAAAAATCAACTCCAACGTAGCTAAGGGCCAATTTTTTCGTAGATTTTACGGAATGACTGGAACAATAACTGGCAAAATGAAAGGATCATGCTACGAGATAAAAATCTACGATCACACCAAAGCAAAAATTGTATTTGTACACCCAATTCATCTCACAAAAGCATAAAAAATAAAGCATTTAAACATGACCGCAGCAAAACTAGTTGAAAGTAAACCAGTAACTCTCACCCAAGTAAAAGCTGCGTTAGACGAAATACAAAAACGTGATACTGAATTAGGATACAGATCAACCAAAGTAAAAGATTTTCTAGAAACATTTCCACCAGTATTAAGTATTAAACGAAAAGAAGATTTATACAAAAAAATCGACGCGCTCGGGCTAACCAGAATCCGTGAAGAACAAATTGTCAAAATCATTGATTTTCTACCACAAACGGCCGACGACCTTAGGGTTGTCCTTGCCGCCTACCCCTTGAGTTTACCTAAAAAAGACCAGGACGCAATTGTCTCGGTCATAGGTGATTTTAGCAAATAAAAGCCAGATCCGCAATTCTTATTAACAGCGGAGGTATTCTACACATGATGGACCACAATTTGGATCAAAAAGAACAACGAGAGGACCAAGCAATAGTACTCGACTTTTTACCACACGGCTACGCCTATGATACTGGAAACCTTAAAACGCCAATTGCCCAAGCATTTGGAACAACCCATCTCAGCCTCTTAGAACTAATTCCTAAAAAAGACATATTTCTCCAACCACAAGAAGAAGTATATATAGGAGACGGAAAAAGAGACCAAATTCACCACATAAAAGGCAAAATCGGACCTGAAAGGCTAACCAGTACTGCCGCTAAAGAACTCGAACATGCAATAGAACGAGTAATAGAAACCCAAGCAGCACGCTTCCTCTTATTTTTCAACAAAAGCCAACCACTATCTATGAGAATGCACCAGTTAGAACTCTTACCTGGACTAGGAAAAAAACACATGTGGGAAATACTCGAAGCACGTAAAGTAAAACCATTTGAAAGCTACGAAGACCTCAGAACAAGAGTAAAACTCATGCCCGACCCAAAACAAATCCTAATCAAGCGTATTATGGCTGAAATCGAAGGGAAAGAAAAACATCGAATCTTCGCCAAAGCATAAGAAGAACCCAACTTTAAAATATACTCATTTTAATATATTATAAACTTGCTAAACATCAAACCAAAATCATAATAATCCAAAAGCGATAATATGCCCACATCAACACACACAACAAGAAAAAACAAAACAGAAGAATCTCACCACCTAAAACTCCAAAGTGAACTTTCCTTCTTTAATGCAACCTCCTCTTTCTGTCCCGCTTTAGCCGCGTCATCAAGCAAATGTTTGGCAATTATCTTCAATCGTTCTTTATTAATTTCAACATCATCTTCAAAAGAGGAATAACGTTCTAAAATATCTTCAAATAATGTAAGACGACCTTTTGCATTCATCTTTGAGGCAGTATGTCGTGTCATATGCGCTTCTCTATGCAAATTTTCAAAATTCAACAGCAATGCTCGAAGCTCTTTTGCATCTTTTTCCACATCTGAACAAAAATCAATAATAGCATCAATATCAGAATCAACATCTATACGTTTGCGACCCTCATCTTTTTTGAACAGTCGCTGCCACCACCCTAATTTTTCAACACCCATCAGATTCCGCCATCAAAACCGTAAAAGAGCAGTATGAATTTATATATTTACCGCAATAACACCTTCCGATAGAGAACCACAAAAATATTCCGAAACAGAAAAGAAAACACATGTCCAAAAAATTCAAAATACACCAATTCCTCAGAGAAAGTGGACTATTTAACAACCGAGCTGACTTACTTCAAGCACTTGAAGCTGGAAAAGTAAAAATTGGAGACCACGTAGTCAAAAACCCTGAATACCAATTCAAAACAACCGAATCAGTATTCTATAAAAACAAAAAAATGGAAAAGCCAGCCGAGCACACGTACATATTACTCCATAAACCAGTTGGCTACCTCTGCCATAAAATATCCTTCAAGCGCCAGATTCAAGGGCGAAAAAGCGTCTTCAGCGTTCTCCCACCGACCATCACCCAAAACGACATAAATAAATTAACCTGTGTTGGACGACTCGACGAGGAAACATCAGGACTTCTCATATTCACAACTGATGGAAAACTAAACCATTTACTAACAGACCCAAAACATGCCATTCCTAAAACCTACCGAGTCAGGCTCGAACATAGCCTCATTCTACCCCAAAAGAACTTGATAGAAACAGGAATCACAATTGAACTTGAAGAAGACGGCATAATCACTAAATACAAAACAAAACCATGCCAGATAAGAATGCTCAACCAATCAAATGTAGAAATAACCATCTACGAAGGTAAAAAGCGAGAGATTCGTCGCATATTTGAAGCCGTAGATAATTATGTAGAAGAACTACAACGAATCAAAATAGGAAACCTCCAACTAAAAGAAGAAGTGCCAGCAGTTGGAACTATAAAATATGTAACAAAACAATACATTTTAAAAAACGTCCTGCCAAAACAATAACCCTCGCCGCATTATAACAGGAATCCATACGTTAGTTGCAATTAATTTCAAGGGCTACGAACGGAAGGGGCAGTTTTCAAACTTCATTTAAAAAGCAATTCTACAAAGCCGTTCTTGACATGACCCTTTAATACGACAGAGAGGGAAACATTTAGATGACTCTCCAAAAATCTCAACCAAAAGGAAATATATCTTATCTAAAACGCCAGCAAAAACAACAGTACAAACAACAATGGAACCGCCACAAACATACCAAACTCTGTTCGTCGATGAATCTTCTCCACCAGCTCCGTTTTCTTTCGTTCTTGCAGTTCTAAAATAGAAATATTAATCACAAACGCAGCCAATAACACCAAGTAAGTTAGTGCCATAAATTTATCTGCAAACGTCAAATATCCAACTGGAGGTATTTGGTTTGTAATAGAAATATGAAACATAACCGACGCAACTAAACTAGAACCCGCCATCGCCAAACGCGTAGAAACCTTATCCGGATCCAGTACAAAACTAAACAACACGATGAGAACAATAAAAATGACCGGTAAAAATGTCTTGAGAAACGAATTCCACACAATACGAGAAATACTAATACTAAATTCATACTGCGAAAATGTCTCATTGTACACCGTATATTTATGATCAACTACTTTTGAATCAAATCCATCAAGTTGCCACCCAATAAATGTTATCGAAGGATCAATTCCACTCTGAGCAGTATCAACTACAAAAACAAGATCATCATTGCTCTTCTCCTTATCCTCAAGAGCTATAATCAATTTTTGAGAATCAAACGGAAATCGTTTAAGATCAACCATATTATTCAGATTAGCTTGAATACGATAAAATTTTTCAGTTGGTGTATCAATCGTTTTCTCTGTACTCGACGCTCGACCGTTCATAAACTCAAACTTTGGATCACACTCCCTATCACAGCGCATCGACAAATAGAAATCCGCAGTATACGAACCAGATGACACATCAAATTTCCCTAAATTAAGCAAATATAGCCCCACATATACTTGTTGTGGTTCAGATACAACAACCGTCTTCTCATCATCCAAAACCATCTGCTCAGCAGCACCCAACTCACCAGAAACGTGATCAGCAGCTAAAAGAGAAAAGGACAGTAGCATCAACATACACAATATCAAAAGGATAAAAGGTCTTCCAAAAGGATTAGTATACACCATAACAGAGCAGCAAAATCACCCTAATATAAATATTACTTTTGTGCAAACTATAAATAAGTAATAAAAAATCCTACCGCAACTCAACTGTAGCATCCTGATCAACCAGAGCAGATGCCATTCCTCGACCAAGTGATAACGAAAAATCCGACATCACACCTGAGAGAATATCAAGTAAACTAGGATCCGCTTCATAACGAACATATGAAATATCAGTAAGTCCATGTTTAGAACTAAGAAATTTTTCAACTTCAGCTGAACCACCCAGTTCATCAACAAGACCAAGTTCGTGCGCTTCAACCCCCAAATAAAATTCACCCGTAGCCAGCTCGCGAACAGTCTCCACATCCATTTTTCGATTTAGTGCCACTTCTTCAATAAAAAAGGTATGAATTCGTGCTAATTTCTTCTCCAAAATTTCTCGCTCTTCAAAATCCAGCGCTTTAAACGGAGTACCCAAATCCTTATGAGAACCCGCAACCAGACGCTCATATCCCACTCCATATTTATCCATAAAACCAGAAAATTCAAGATACGAAGAAATAACCCCAATACTACCTGTAATCGACATGCGATTCGCAACGATATAATCAGCAGATGACGCAATCCAATAGCCCCCAGACGCACCAGCTTCACGAATAAGTGCCACAACCGGCTTATCCACATTCTTAACCACAATTGCAATTTCATCAGATGCAACCGCTGATCCACCAGGAGAATTTATTTCCAGAACAATCGCATCAACAGAAGAATCAGAACTAGCTTCTTCAATATACTTCACAATATCATCAGAACCCGCATACTTCTCACCAAAACTCGATCCACCTGAAGTCATAATGATCCCATCAATTGGAATCACCGCAACATTACCCGACCCATAAGTAGACGGACCACTAAAAATAACCAAAAATAACACAGGTAAACCAATAAATATAGCAACAAGAGCAAGCCCAACCAGGACATACGGAAAAACAGAACGATTTTCTTCAGGTTTCATACCATGAAATTTCGGGCGAACATATATAAACCTTACGACCAAATAAATAACATCAACTAACATCAAACATTTCATCCAACGAAAGGATGCCAAAAGCGATATAGAGAAAAATAATACATCTAATTACAACCAATGAAATACCACGCAACGGAGCAACAACCAAAAAAGAACCAGAAACCCAAAGCATGGGAAGGAAAACACGCATTATACTACGAAGCAATCTTACAATTGCGAGACGTTGAAACCGGTCATATTGAGTACGCCCTCAAAATTCTCAGAAAACAACAAATACCCATTCCTAAAACCATCGTATTAAAAAACGGACTCGATTTATACACCGCAGACTTCAAAACAACCAAAGAAGTAGCCAAAGCCTTGCAACGCAAGTATGGTGGAATAAATCTCATCACTGCAAGATTATTCTCAGAAAAAGATGGTAAAAGTGTCTACCGTATGACCATTTTATACCGAGCAACCCCGTATAAAAAAGGCGACACCGTACTCTACAAAGGCGAGCCATTTGAAATAAAACAGCTTCAAGAAAAAATCGTACTCCAAAACAACAAAACCGGCAAAAAAGTACAACTCAAATGCAACGAAAAGGATTTGGCCCTCATAAAACAACTCAGAGAATAACCCATAACAGAAAATATCCTATAACAGAGAATAAACATCTTTTTGTCTCAGTATTAATCCAATACTCATACCCTTTATTTGCATCAATTTTCCAAATTAGTATCAGTCTCATAAACAAGTATGAAAACCATCGTAAGCATTAACCGTTAAGCATTATCATCAGATAATAAAGCATTAACAAACAACCAAAAGAAAAAAAGAAAAAAAAGAGTATATTACAGCCTACTCAAAATGGCTTTCTTTTATTGAAGCAATCACGGCAATAAACTGGCTTGTTCGCAATTGGCTTAAAAGGAACTTGACATCCTTGACCACATTCTGCACAAACTGCATCATGCATTTCACGTGGACCAAAATTACTATGAGATCTATCTCCACCTGAGGAAAATGATCCTCCACGATCAGAACCGCCACCAAATCGTCCACCCGAATCTCCACTGCGACCACCAAAACTTCGCTTCGCTCCGCCTTCACGACGTGCACTACCTCCACCAAAATTTCCCATATTATTTTTCACCCTATTGTATCTCCACGGCAGATAAACTAATGTTTAGAATACCCATTAATCCGTGTCAGTAAGGACTAAAACTCCACGAGCTTTAAAAACTTTCCCAAAAAAGAAGATAACAGAACTCAAAATCACCTCAAAACTTCTTCCAATGTAACCTGCCAGAACCACTACGCAACTTTCGTTTATAAGCTCGATACTGCAAACCCATAAACACTAAAATCGTACACAAAACACCAATTCCAAACCCCATAAAAACCAAATAAAAACTTTGATTTAATCGATCCAAACGAATAGTAACAGTACGAAAAACACCAGCTGAATCAGGAAAGTAGAGAGACAAATCACTTAATTCTAGCGCGTATTCCATATACACCAGTGATGTAAAAGGATCACTTATTGACAAAGTTTTAGCATACTCATAATAGGAGTACCCCAAAATTGGAAAAACACCCATCCCTGCTTGCGATCCTATCACCCGTTCTGAAGCAACTTGTTTACTAGAAATAAACTCGCCAACACGTTGTTCAGAAAGACCAATTGATGTAAGAATTGCATTAGAATCAGCCTTTGCTTGAGACGCAATACTTAAACAAAGCGATGCCTTAGCATTATCACGAGCCTTCACAGCGAGAACTAGTTTCTCCTGTATACCCTTCAAAAGACCAGGAGACAAGAACAGTTCTGTTTACTGTAACCTTTCCTGTGCTTCAACAATCTTCGCATCGCAAGCTTTTTTAATAGCATTTTCATCCAAATATAACTTCTTTCCATCCATAGAAAAAAAATCTTGCCATATTTGAGCAGTATAAAACCTTTCAAGCGCATATGAAAACAAACGAATTGATTTATCCGATGACAAGAGCGTAGCCGAAACATCATTAAGTCTCTCCTCCACAATCATCTTAGCCTGCAAATCGGAAATTGTATTGATAGGACGCAACCCCAAATCAGATTCAAACAGAGTTACATTATCTTCGAGTGCCTTCCAGCGAACAGAAAGCTCCTCAGGACTAATATTTTGAATTTCCAAATTTTTAAACTGAAGTTCAATATTGATCCCAAAACAAAAACTAGCCGCACTGTAAAAATCACCGCGTTCAGAAGCAACAACTGACTTATTATACCGTTCACTAATTTGAGTAGAAAACACAACCGACTCATTAATCACTTCTGCTTTTTGACTTTCATTCAAACCAACTAACGACAAATTTTCAGCAGAAAACCGAGCCCAAGAAGAGTTCAAATCGCTTGTACGGGAACACAGCTTGGAGCGAATACCATCCATTATCTGATGATATTGATCATTTTTTTGAATAACCGGAACCTCTTGTGTAACATTTTTACCGGTAACATAATACAAAACATCCTCCAAAGTCGTAACCTCAACAACAGAGATAGATAAATTTTCAGCTCCATATAAAACAAGATCAAAAGAAACACTGGAATTTGTTTCATTACTAAACTCCGAACTATTTGCAGATCCTCGAGCAATAAGAACTGTATCTAAACCCACACTCGCAGCAGCCTCTATTTTCTGTTTAATCCCGCCAACCGGACCAATAATTCCACCTGAATTAATAGTTCCAGTAACCGCTACATCTTCATTATACGGTAAATCAAGAAGAGCAATAGCCGTAATCGCACTCACCGCCGCCCCCGCACTCGGCCCACCAATAATATTTGTTTTTGCTTGAATAGTATAAATAAAATCAAAACGCGAACAATCAACCCGTGAAAACTCACACGCAATATCTTTTGCATACCGAGTAGAAATCTGCGTATCCATCTTCGTTGCTGGATACGTATCTAAAAACACTCGGCCCGATCCTTCCTTCACCTCCAAGTAAACATCCGCATCAGACCCTGATAACTCACCAGTAGACGACTCCTGCACCGCAAGTAACTTCAAATGATACGGATCAGACGAAATAGCAAACGAACCATAAGAACATAACAATATAACAAAAACGAGTTGTAAACCTGTCCTAAATAACTCCTTCATAACTAAATAAAAGAAAGTCACCAGTTATAAAGATTCTGTTTATCAGGAATTTAAACAATAAAGAACGCACCAAAAAATTAAAGAGGTAAAAAATCAGCGTCCGTCAAATAATCCAACCCTAACGCAGTAGAACCCATCACTCCCTCAAATTTCCGACCAAAAAGAATCTGCATCTCAAGCAAAAAATCTCGATCCTGAACACTACTTACTCGAATAAGTTCAGTATCATGTTCAGAGTCAACACGTGCAGACTTCCACTGTCCTGTTAAAAAATAAGAATCATGGACATTAATTCTACCAACCCACACACAGTCAGCATCCCCACCATGACCATTCGTTGCAATACCTGCAAAACGTGCTTCTCCAACTAATTGTAAATCCCTACCAAATTCTTCTCGTAGTTCCGAAATAGCCTGATCATAAAACCGATCGAAATAAGGTATACCATGAAATGGAACATTACCCGCCGCGGCATTCAAATAACCATGATAAAGGGTACTATCACGTTTACCAAGAAACACTGAACCATCAAGAGTAACAGGAACAAACGCGCAACCAAGTGACCGAGCAAAATGAATCCACTCATCATCAAATCGTTTGCTGCCCCTCGCTCTCCTCATTAAATTTTCAGCAGGTGACCGTAAGATATCCGCACAAACTTCAGGATATGTTGTAACACCAAGTGAAATATGAATATGGTTTTCCCTACAAGAAGCTTCCTTTTTCGGATCAAAAAACGTCTCAACACCGTTCAACCGATATTTGCGATCATCAAACTTCGAACCAGAACCATATTGAATTACCCCCCGTACTTTTAACTGAGGATAAACAACATCCAAAAGTGTCGCAGAGCATTGAGGACTATCTGAATCACACTCTAAGCGACCAAAACCCCGTAAAGAACACGAGACAACAGGACGAGGTGTATAAAAATTATAAAAATCATATTCTAACTTTCGACCAGCATTTGTACACAAAGTCCCCATTGTATTCCCCAAAACATCTAATCAGAACAACCAGAAGCAAACGTATAAAAAATAAATTAAAAAATAAATTTACTTCGAACTTTGAGCCTGTCTCTCTGAATCCCTCTTCTTGGAAATCGCATTTGACCTTCCAGAGCTTTGATATGCACCAACAAGTTCATCAGCAAGAGCATCTTCAATAGTGATCTTCTTATTAAACGACTTCAAATACGCACCTTGCGCAATCGCGCGAAGAGCCAAATCTACCCGTCTCTGTGGAGCAATATCAACAGCTTTAGGATACCGTGCACCCCCATACTCAATAGCAATAACTTCTTCACGTGGTGCAGCATTTTCAATAGCCTTCACAACAACCAAAAGAGGATTTTGTTTCGTTTTAAGTTCAGCTTTTGCAAGCGCCTTCTCAACAATAGTAAGAGACATATCTTTTTTACCAGTATTATGACCAGAACTCATAAAATGCTTCTTACCCTTATGACCCGAAACAGTAAGCTTCGTAGCCAATCTCTCAATAATAAAAGTATGAGATTTATGAAACCGATTACCCGCATGACGGGAACCTGTTTTCGGTAAAATACGCGCATCAAGAGTAATATAGCGAGCAAGACCGGCATCAGAAATAACCACCTTAGGAACTTCCCACCTATTAAAAAATTTGATTGTATTCATCGTCTCGCCTTCTCCAATTTGCCTCTAAGTAGCGCATTTAAACTCTGATCATTCACTTTAATAACCCCCCAACGAATACACGGAAGATCACCTTTGGAACGACCCATCTTACCACCAATAGCTTCCACAATAACTTCATCATGTTCGTTAATAAGTTTTTGAGCACCATCACCAGGCATAAACGCCGTAATTTGCTTCCCATTTTTAACCAGTTGAACACGCGCACATTTTCTCATAGCAGAGTTAGGCTGTTTAGCTTCAACTTGAATCTTCTCAAGAACAATAGCTTTCGCTTGATGACATCCACCTAAAGGATCATATTTTTTCTTCAACTTCGTCTTGTTTAAAATTTTATATGTTTTGCGTCTTTGGATCAACTTATTGACACATCCAAGTCCGCGTGGTTTTTTTGCCATTTTTAAATATCCATCCAATGAAATTTTTCAATCAACTATTTCTACAACAAATTATTCATGTGTAATCAACATAATCAATTACATATAGTATCACACAAGGATCTTGACCCCTGTACATTTATCGTGTAAGCAACTCAAAGCGCACATCAACGCTGAAAAAGCGTCGTACTGCCCGAGCTAAAAGCTCTAAATTTTTGCTTTCCCTGCCCATTAATAAACTTTTTGTTTTCCTACTCGAATCCGCAATCACCACAGCCCCATCAACCAATCGTACTTGTTCCACCTGAAGAGGCGCAATAACATTACGAACAAACTGCTCTACATTCTCATGATATTCAATGATTTTAATCCGTTTACCCAATTTTTCCTGGATTTGCTTGACATGGATACCACCCTTCCCAATCGCACGACCAAGCTCACCTTCACCAACGATATAATAAATAGTATCATCATCACGAAAACAATCTTTCACTGCGACTCGTGACTCAAATTCAAACACTGAACTAAGACCCATTATTTCTGGATCAAGCTTAAATCGTGCCATTCATATACCATACATCAATAATACAAACCTAATACTCCTCTACGCACGAAGCGCCAGAGCTGAAATAAAGTAGTTCTTCTTACAAAAAACACCAAACTCTTCATTATCCATAGATAACTGAACAACTCCAACAGATATAAGTCCAGCATAGTGCTTAATATCATCAGCCATCTTTGCTTGACAATTTGTAGCCAGATAGATTGTACCAATAGAACCAGCTCGTAAGGCCCGCAGAACACCACGAGCTCCAACAATAACCTTCTTCTCCGTCACTTTAACTTTTAAAATTTTTAATTCGTCTTCGCTAACCATATTCACAACTCCCCGCCCTGCGGATCTCTGTGTAGGAGAGAAAAACCAGAGTTTGTTTATAAACATTCCGACAGAATTAACAACCTGTGCTATCACGTTTTTAGTTCGCATATAATACCTCACTTTGGTGAGGTTATAT
>CAYJTE010000003.1:12607-19068 GCA_964372965.1 uncultured Methanosarcinales archaeon | reverse complement strand
AATCCAACAACAGCCCTCAGAGCCAGTTTCAAAAAATACATCAATCTTGCCTTTCTCTGCTTTAACCGTATATTCCTTTCTATCAGAAAATCCTGAAAGTGTAGTTACAAATTCAGGAAGTAATATCCTCTCCCCACGAAACGTCAACTTAGTCAAAATCTCTCGACCCGGCTCACGCAACTCTACTTCTCTAGACATTGCATCAATCATCTCTGCCGCTCGCTTATTGTTATGAACGCCCACCTTCTCTACTGTCCGCTGCGCGAGAAATTTTGCAATTTCATCAGACACATTAACCGTTGCAACACTACTAATACTTTGAAGACCAGGCGAAATATTTGCTTCAATCACCACCGGTCCACGCGAACCTTCCAATATATCAATCCCACAAATATCCACCTTGAGAGCAGATGCCGCTTCGAGTGCGCAACTAATAACCTCGCGAGATAAGTTCACAGGTAAACCTAGACCACCAGCATGTATGTTTGCGCGCTTTTCTTCTTTTTGTGCCTGGCGTCGCATCGCCGCAACAATTTTATCACCAACAACAATCACCCTAATATCTGCACCACCCGTCTCAACATACTCCTGAATAATAAACGGTTGATTGAGTGCACCAAGTGCGTCAAGAAGCGATGACGCCGAACTAAACGACTCCGCAAACATAACTCCCTTCCCTTGCGTTCCTTCAGGAAACTTCATAACAATAGGGTAGTTTATTTGTTTCAGAAGTGCTCGCGCCGCTTCGGTAGTGGAAGGAATATAAGTGTTAGGCATTGGAACATTATGTTGCTGCAACACCAAATGCGTAAGAAGTTTATTATGAATGGTATTAAATGAGGTTGCAGGAAGAGGCATGTATGGAACGCGACCTTCAAGCATTGTCGCAATTGATTGTAACAGCTGTGCATAACGAAATGAACCCTTAACATATACACAATCATAATCACCAAATATTTGTCCTTGATAAAAAATTCCACCTTCTTTACCAAGTTTGACCTCAATTTGTTTCAAATCAACCATATGCACTTCATCAAAATACCTCTTAGCAGCTTGCGCAAGCATCTCAGAACTTTTAGATCCCAGAGAAATCAATGCAAATTTCATGCGTTCACCCCCATAAACTTATGGTTAAATAATTCTTAATTTTATAATTAAATCATCGGGTATAATTCTTCACCTTCCGCTCAATGAGTGGATCAACTATAAACTTCTCTTTTTTTAATATATCCTGTCCTAGAAGAGCCACATACTTCATATGTGCCCGATCAATGACAGAAAATTCCTCCTCAATCTTCTTACCGCCAATCTCCAAAATAACGGTAACCACTGGCCTTTTTGTTGTACCCGATGCTGATTTGATTGTTTTAAATCTTCCCGTATGAACAAACCCCAAGTCCTCTGCAATTTTAGAATCGAGAGAAGATGATATCGCACCAGTATCCACCCGCAAAATAACATCTCTATGACCCAAAGGTCCAATTAACCGCGCTCTATGACTTAGTCCAATCACAAGTCTCTCTTTCATAGTAAACAAAAGCCCTTCACTCTTTATAATAATTTACATTTAGGCAAAGATTTTTTAACTTTATCTCCAACTCCTTATCCCCACACCAATCCACAACTAGGTACCAATTGATCACAAATTCCTCAAAGAGTTCCCTAAATAGAGCAAGAATACACCACATCTCCAATCTCACACTTTTACCTCCAATTGCTAACCAAAGCTTTTTAAAATGAACAACATTTTTCCATTCTAATGCCCCTGTGGTGTAGTCCGGAATACTACTGAGAAATCAACAGTATGGACAAACTATCATCCAGCCCTTTCAAGGCTGTGACCCGGGTTCAAATCCATAACGGTGGATTAATATATAACCCAAACGTATAGTGACCTTCCCGGCGGGGGCGCTCTTTATTTTACATTCAATCGAGTGCCTAAAAAGTACCATATGACAAGTGAGATGTTTGATAAACACAGAACCATTCAATAATTTCGATCGCTGGCAACAACATATAATTTACTGAGCTGTATACTCCCTCAATAAAAATACCGTACGAGGAAGCATAACATTCATCACGTACCGGCGTTAACCATTCCCACACCTTCCCACAAATTGTGAATTTCCCCCGTTATACAACCACTGTTGAATTTGCGTTCGTTCACAAGACACTTTTCCACCATATACTTGTAACTGTGAAATCAGGTATTGCTTTTTTCCCGCTCTTTGACCAGCAGATAACACCCTCTGAATTCTCTCAACACTTCGTGGATGCACCACTTCATCATCATCTAACTGGAAGATCATATCATATGATGCAGTCCCAGCACCAAAATTACGAGCCGAAGAATAATCAAATGGACAGTCCAGTGAAACAACATTTGCACCAAATGAAGATGCAATTTCACACGTACCATCAGTTGAACCAGAATCAACTACACTCATTTCGGACGCAAAAGAACACGCACTCCCAAGAGCATGTATAACTCTTCCTTCCGTTTTTTTTTTGTAATTATCACCACTAAAATTTTTGTCATACCCTAATTCCTGTAGTTCTTGACTTATACTCCTTCCTGTTGGTGTATAAATATTTTATTAAAGAGTAGTACTATTTGTATTTTTTGTTCATTTCAAGAAACGTGTTTCAGTACCCAAAAGATTAAAAAACAAGTCTCAAAACAACCCCTTAGTGCCCCTGTGGTGTAGTCCGGAATACGATTGAAAAATCAACAGTATGGACAAACTATCATACAACCCTCTCACGGTTGTGACCCGAGTTCAAATCTATGGCGGTCTGCCGACATGGCGGGAACGTATAGTGACCTTCTCGGCGGGGGCGTTCTTTTCCACCAGAAAATTCATCGAGAAATAACAGCCACGCACTTATTATCCATACACTTCACCTCTCCTCCTCCACAATCAAGCGTGTCTGGTTCACAACTAAGAGAACACATAATATCAAAACAACTAGGAGCATATGCACTATTGACCGCCCCACGTGCATGACAACAGGAATCTGGAACACAATCAGAATCCGTTGAACAAACAAGAGTATCATTCACTACTATTCCCTTCTCTATTTGTGTGGAGCAAGACGCGAGGAACAATAGCAACACCCCCATTCCCAAGACAGTCTTAAATAAATTTTTTGTCATATGAAATCTTCTCAGAAATCTCTCCCCGAAGGTTCTCCCCAATGAGCTTTCGAACATCATCTACTTTGTAATTGCCAAGCAACCAGGATAATTTAACAAGAGCCGTACTTGCAAGCATATCATGTCCTGGAAGTACACCAAGACCAAGCAAATCTCGACCCTTGTCATACACATTCATATTAACTGTACCAAAAATACATTGAGTCGTCATCACCACTACACACCCAGAGTTAATCACTTTTTTAAGTGCGGGGTACATCTTTTTGTGAATTGCACAAATTTCATTTGGAACTTGCCCGGGAGTATGACCAAGACCTGTTCCTTCAATAATCAAACCTTTATAACCTGAAAAGAGCGAAAATTGTTCCGGCATCATATTAACGTGAATTTTAAGTAAACCCACTTTTTCCTCCATCTTAGGTCTGATGATAAGTTGTCCTACTCCATATTTCAAATAATGAGAACTGAGCATATTGATCTTCCCAGTTTTATAATCCACACGAGCAACTGCTCCTGTATTAATCGGTTTAAACGCATCACGTCTTGAACTATGCAATTTATATGTTTTAGTTGCCGGCAAAATAACACACGATGTATCATCTTCAAACTCATGCATGCACAACGCAACCCCTGCATAATCTGATTGCACAATAAAAGTAGTAGCTGAGATAATATTCATCGCCGAATCTGCCGAACCCCGATCAGAACTTCGCTGTGACCCAACGAAAATAATAGGAATAGGGGGATTTTCCACAATAAACGCCAGAGCAGCCGCAGCTACCGCCAAATTATCTGTCCCCATACCCACAATAATCCCACGAACACCTCTCTTAACATACTTCTCAATTGCTTTCGCAATAAGAGAAAAATGGGCAAATCGCAAATCATCCGACCACATCTTAGAAACCAACTCTGACTCAATACATGCAATCTCCCCCAATTCCGGAAATTGTCCCATCAGTTCTTCAGGTGTGGTTGATGCAACAACTCCACCGGTTCGATAATCCACTTTAGATGCAATCGTACCACCAGTGTGCAAAATAGCAATCGTTGGAAGACTCTTCGGAGTAGAAGATATCTTCTTAGAAGAAATAATCTCCTTAGAAGAAATAATCTCCTTAGAAGAAATAATCTCCTTAGAAGAAATAACATCCTTAGAAGAAATAATCTCCTTACTCACAATCGGTTCTTTATTTTTTAAATAATCCTTAACATCCTTTTTCTCAAAATCACGAGCCTTACTTTTTTCAGATACACTTCCTTTCCCTTTTATTAAACCAATATCTTTGCTTTTTTCAGAAACTAACTCTTCATTTTTTGTAACAACTTTAATAGTTTTCACCTCAGATTTTTCAAATCCAATATTATATCCTGACCTTAATTTGAGAAGAACAACATTTTTATCAGAGCTAGGCATCAAAATACCCTCTTCAGATAATGTTTTTGTTGACACCACAACTAAATCTCCAATTTGCGCGTCACCTTTTGCCATAACCTCTTAAAGACTCCCCCGTTTATATAGGTTTTGAGAGTAATAAAAAAGCCAAAAATAGGTTTATAATAACAAAAAAGACCAGATTTTAACCTTTTAAACTTTACTCAAGAGCCTCAATTATATTTTTGTTCATATGCAAAATGAGGCAACCCACAAGAAAAATCGAACACTTCAACACAGTTTTCCCTCAACATCATCTTTGAAACACCAATTAGATAATATCATACTCATACCTCGCACAATTTCTTCAAAAAAGAGCTGAGCTCCAACCAAACTTGTCCTTCCAAATTCAACTTCACACAAAAGCCCTTTATCATGAACCCGCGAGGAAATAATATAATCTAAACAGCAATCAGCAAGGGTATTATGACTATGCTGCCCCATTATTTGTAAATTTTGCGCACATAGAACATACAAACAATAGTTTTGAACAGACAAATTTGGAGAAGGCAATCCTTCAACTATTTTATTATTATTATCAACTATTTTATTATTATTATCAACTATTTTATTATCTTTTAGTAGCGTTGTCTGGCTCCCGTATTGCATATAATCTTGTTACTACCAAACTATAAATTGTTATGTCCGTCAAAGTTTTGGTATATACTAAGCGCCATTAATAAACACTGAGTCAAACTCTATTACTCAAAATAGTTCACGTCCCCTAAAAATTTAAATATGCCAACTAAAAATAAAAATCCATGATAGATGTAAACAAGGAAAACATACAACAGTATCTGCAAGATGTATTCAAAGCCCCAATATCCAACGTCCAAATCCAAAAACTAGGACAAGGATGCGTAGGAACTGGCTACGCTCTTGATTTTAATGTAAACTGCACTCCAGAACGTAAAATCCTCAAAACACTCTTCACATCAAATTTAGGGATGGATCATTTTTCCGATCGTGCCGGCTCTCTTCTGTTAGCCAACTCACACTATGCCAAAATACCAAATCATATCAACTCCTTCGATGTATGTGGTGTTCATGAAGATGGAACAGTAATTTCCGTAGGAAAAGCCCAAGAGTTCTTCTTATTATTAGACGAAGCACACGGCAAAGATTTATTCGGTGATTTCGAACGCATTGCCACAACCAACCTATTAACAGAATTAGACAAAAAACGAATCCTCCTCCTTTCAGATTTTCTTGCCAAGTTACATCAAGATAAACCAACCAAAAACCAAGACAGCCTCTACAAACGCTGCATTCGTGGTCTCATCGGGGGTAACACTTCAATTATGTCCATAATTGATATGTACCCCCCACACCTTAACTGGGTAACTCATGAACAATTGCAACATATGATTCAAGAATCCATCCATTACTGGACCACTCACAAATTCAAACATTCAAGACTCTGCCATGTGCATGGAGATTTCCATCCTGGAAACATTTGGTTTAAAGAAAGAACCGAAGAATACACTCTTCTTGATAGATCCGGTCAAACCTATGGCGAAGCCGCTGACGACCTAACTGCCTTTAGTATTAATTTCATATTTTACTCCTTAAGTAAGCGTGGTAAGTTCGAAGGAGCTTGTAAAGAAGGGTTCGAATTATTCTGGGATAATTACCTAACCAAAACCAAAGACCAAGAAATACTAAGTGTCTCTCCACCATTTTTCGCTCTCAGATCAATGGTAGTATGCAATCCCATTTTTTACAGTGATGACTTCTTTGGATCTGCTGAAAATGCCAAACAAACCCGACAAAAAATATTTAACGGAGCTCTTTCCATCCTAACAGCAAGAGAAGTCAATCTAAAAAAGATAGAACATTATTTTAGGTAAGATTCCCTCACCAAAGTAT
>CAYJTE010000003.1:11487-12507 GCA_964372965.1 uncultured Methanosarcinales archaeon | reverse complement strand
GTATCTTACTAAAGTATGTATCTTACTAAAGTATGTATCTTACTAAAGTATGTATCTTACTAAAGTATGTATTTTACCCAAACAGGATAATCTATTCAAAAAGATATCCTACCCCTTACATTTCGAATACTGAACGATCTTTTCCACAATTTTTGTCTTCAAATTAGTATATTCAACAGGAGTAACATCATACACCGTACTAAAACCTCCCCCATTACCTCGTCCTCCCCCTCCAAAATCTGACGCAACTTGAATAACCGGAAAGTCCAAATTTGGTCGTTTTAAGATTAAATGATTCCGTGCAGGGCTCCGAAAAACACAGAAGTACAAGTCAACATTTTCTGTATAATTAACTTGCATATATTCCAGTGCCGGCTTCATCGATAAAATAGCCGGGCTGTACGCAAACAACACCCTGAGTCCTGCAACCTCTTCAACAACAATCGAACTCTCAAGCTCTCGGTATGCAGACACCGAACATGTATCAAACTCAACGCTATATTTTCCCCATTCACCTTGCAACATAAAGTGAGAATCAAAACAAGTATCCTGCGCTAAACTTACTGTCAACTTCATCATCATTTCATAATCTAATTTCAAATTAGCCAGCGCGATAATTTTTTCAAGTTCATTACCAACTTTAACCCGTCCCGCAGTACTTCCTGGTTTTTTGTGATCGTGTGCCTGTGCAATATGGGCGAGTTCATGTTCATATCTTCCTGGAAGATCAAACATATCATAGATAAGAAGAGCCGCGCAACGTTCTGAGTTGTAGTATAACTGAGCATTCATCAATCGAAGCAGTTCTCTATGTCCCAAAGTAGTTTCATGATGATCTATCCAATGAACAATCCCCGCACGTGATGCAATTCTATCCAAAAGTGCATACGGCGAACCACCTGCATTTGTTAACTGTCCATTAAGTCCAATATCTGCAATATAAACATTTGAACCTGGAACATCGTAAAGCCTCTTTTCCAATTTTTCAAATTCTTATTGTTCCTTCGGCGTCAAATCCTT
>CAYJTE010000003.1:0-11477 GCA_964372965.1 uncultured Methanosarcinales archaeon | reverse complement strand
TCGATCATACCGAGCAAGAAAATGATTACGTGAATCAACCACATCAATCCCCAGTGCGTTAATCAACAGTGCATGCGCAATAATCCCATCAGGATCTTCACAATGAGTAAGTATAAGATTCATCAAATCATAAATTATACTCCGCATTTAAAAAATATTCTCCTGAAAAATGGTGCAAGACAAAGTAGTGTCCATGTCTGCACAGAAAGCAAAGCTCTCTTGTGTTGTTCTAAGACCTCAGACCGCATGGTCCGCAATGCTATTCACTGCAGTGGACGTTCCAAAAATATTTTTTGATCTCTTTTCAACTACTCGTATTTTTCTCCGATCCTTCTCTCTATCACAACACCACATCACTTCCACAATTTTCGGACCGCATCATCAATTTCATTCCCCGTATTACTCACTACGCGCGACGTCGTATCTAAAACCATCCCACGCTTTGATGGTCCAGTCACCTTCTCTTCCATTTTATGCACAGGCACAGCAGCAGCCACATATTTCACATTCCACATCACATCCTTAACCTTTCTTCCAATACCAGCCAAATCATATTTAGGTTGTTCCGGCTGCCATAGCAGTCCCTGCAAAGAGTCACCTTGCCTCCGTGGAATAACATGTAAACAAAGAGTACCATCTTGGTTATCATCTGAATGTCCTGATTTCAAAATCAAATTAGTACCTTGAGGTTGGATCACCGAAAATAGCACTGAAGAGATAAACGCTCCAATGGAAAAAAGATGCGTCGCCTGTGCTGCATTCAACTTCTCAATAAATTTCTGTTCCACTTTACTATAAATTTCAATATGGCCTTCAACAAGACCTTTACCCGGGGCACAGACAAGAACCTCCGAATCTTCAAACAACACCAGCCCCATTTTTACCTTCTCTTCAAGCCACACCCCCCTAACCCCTTTCTCCGGAAACGGCTTTCCCACCGATCCAAAATATTGCTTCATCGCGTGAGGAAATTGTGTAATCATCTGCTGCTGCATAGAAGCAGATAAAGGAACTCTCATCTTAAAAAGAAAGTTCAAAAACCCATCCCCTGGTTCTCGTGGAATAATATGTATCATAAAATGTGGACTTTGCTGACCAGCAGCCCCGCCAAGCGCCATAAACAAACTAACGCCAGTTGAAACCATCGCATTTTTTACTGATTTTACCATTTGTGGCAACAAAGCGTAAAATGGCGCAATTTCTTCAGGTTCATAGTACATTAAAATAGGATAATGTTCTTTCGGGAAAAAAAGAGTATGGCCCCTCACCACCGGATAAATATCTAAAACTGCCTGTGTTGTTGTATCACTAAACACCACTTGTGCTTGAATCTCAGAACTAATAATTTTACAAAACACACATTGTTTTTTTTGTTCCGCAAGTTGTGCCTTTGCTTCCAGTGAAATTGCCATAATATTCAATTACTAACTATCCTATAAAAGGACACCTATAATCCGATTCAAAAGTTTACCTTCTCATAAATTGGTTCCAGAAGGAGAAAAATATGAACCATTCGTAGACCCATTTTAATTGAATATTTCACTTTTTTCTAACCATTCTTTAACAACTTGGTTATTATAGCTTTCCGTACAATTAAAACATAACTTTCTTCCTTTCTTTGTTTCACCTTGATTACAACTTTGGCATATCATCCTCTCCTCCTCCCCCTTCATTTTTCTTCTCCTTCTCCTCCCCCTTCATTTTCCTTCTCCTTCTCCTCCCCCTTCATTTTCCTTTTCCTCCCTCCAATTCATCTACTATAACCCCATGTTATACGAATCATCAATTTTAATTCCTACCGCTTTACGATTCAATCTTTGTTCCACTTCACGAATAAATATAATAAACTCAAACCCTCTCCAGAATAATCCTCCTTCTCCTTTCCCTTCCCACTTATCGAGCCAATAAAACCGTTGATAAGAGATTTCTTTCCAACACTACCAACATCGTTTCTTAATTTTACTTATCTTGATCTAAAATAAACTCATTCCCATCTGGGTCCGAAATAATCGCATTCCATCCCCCCCAAAATTGTTGAACTGGCTCTACTATCACTCGTACCCTTTGCCTCTTCATTTTTCGTATTGTTAATTCAATATTATCAACTGCAAAAACAATGGAGGTTCTTACTCCAATTCTTGCTCTACGAAATCCCGCGGCGCGGTTGTTGCTAGATGTCTCAATATAAAACCTATTTGCACCTAGTTTCATCTCTAGAAATTCTGGTGGACGAAATTCAACAGAGGTCATCCCCAATACTGCTTCATACCATTTCTTGGATTTAGTTACATTTGAAACAAAAATTAAATTAGCACCTAACCTAATCCCACTGTCTAATTTCTTAACGATTCCCATTTGAAAGAAAAAATGTATTTAACATAAAAAATTGTTAAAAGATATAATTTCACCTCTTCTTATTCTTTTCAACATCTTTACCAAGTTTCAACTTCTTAATCAACTCTTTGTATCGATTACGGATAGTAACTTCAGTAACACCCGCAACATCAGCAACTTCTCGTTGTGTTCTTTTCTCTCCATGAATAAGCGATGCAACATATAACGCCGCAGCCGCAATACCTGTAGGCCCTCTGCCAGAGGTAAGCTCAATATCGCGCGCCATTTCCAAAATTTCAACCGCTTTCGACTGTGTCTCAGGACTCAATTTGAGCGCAGATGCAAATCGAGGAATATAATCAGCCGGATTCGAAGGCCTGATCGTAATTTCCAGTTCACGAGTAACAAACCTATACGTTCGTCCAATTTCTTTTTTCTCAATACCAGACGCTTCACCCATTTCATCAAGAGTACGAGGAATTTCATGGCGTCTACATGCCGCGTAAAGAGCACCAGCTATAACTGATTCCATTGATCGGCCACGCACAAGACCCTTCTGAACAGCCAATCTATATATACGGGCAGCCTCTTCCTCAACAGACCGGGGTAATCTAAGATATGAACTCACTCTTTTAAGTTCAGCCAGAGCAACCTTTAAGTTTCTCTCAATAGCTGTACTAATACGAATATTCCATTTTCGCAAGCGAAAAAATTTATCTCTCTCTTTATCCGAATCGAGTTTGTAAAAATCAGATGCAGATCCAACCTCTGTCCCAAGACCTCGATCAAATTGTGTCTCTGAAGTTGGTGCACCAGTACGACGTTTTCCACCCTCCCCCCCATCATCTTCAAAGTCTCTCCACTCTTGCGAAAAGTCAACCATCCTATCTTCTAAAACTAGACCGCAATCGCGACATGTCGTCTCACCCTTTTCAACATCACGGTAGATGTTTTTGCTAGAACACTCTGGACATTCTTTAATGGTTTTGCGGATCATAATAAATCTTCTCCCCAGAACTCCAACCGGAAAATGAATATAAAAACTCTGTTTCCATTTATAAATCTTACGCAAAAATAAACCTATTTTTGTAGCAAAATGATAGTTTTTTTCAATTTTCTCTAATACCCCCGCAATCCACCCGTCAGTCAGAAATATTTATAAACCCTCAAAATCTAAACACCCCCATGGACAAACGAGGACAACTTGGATTCATCGAGTTCAAATACTTTATAACTGGACTTTTCATCGGTTTAATTATTGCATTAGTATTAGTTATACTTGGAACCAAAGAAGTTCTACCATTTAAAATCCCATTAGTATGTGGATAACGAGTGTAAATTATCATCTACGAAAAGGCATTCACTTTTCAGCTCAGCGGTTTTAACACTCACTTTTGAACACCATAAATCTTCGATACTACATTCTTAAAACAGCCATACCAGAATAGAAAACATTATAAGGCATTCTCCCTCCAAACTTTCAAAAACCAAAAGAGGCGTAAAAAATGGATGTTGAGAGAATTCAAAAGATAAATACTTTAGCACTTGATCTTCTAAAACAAGGTTTAGCTGGTGATCGTGAAGAAGCCGTAATCATGGCTGAAAAAATCTTCCGAAACAAAGACGGTGGAAATGCCACAATCCGTGAAACAATGCACGAAGTTCAAAGGCACGCCAACCAGCAAAGTGGACACATGAGCGGACACACAGAATCCCATAATGACATATCTCAAGACAGCATGCGACAGGCAATGGAGCAAAACACCAAATTTATTGTGAGCAAATTCAAAGAGATACAAGAAAAATTATCTTCTCTTGAACATGAAATTGCCGCCATGAAAGGAACCATGAGGCCATCGGCCCAAACAAATCACCCTTCAATTCAACCCAGCAACCCCCAATTGCGAGGATCAGCCAGTGCACCCCCTCAAAATACACCAAGCAGTACTGCAAATCATCCCCGTTCAGGAACTTTTGGCGCAGCTGACGTATCAATAGAAAAATTTTTCTATATGGGCAAGAAGTAAATTCTATATAGTAATGTAGTAATTTTTTATTTTTTTATGAATCCTTATCCCCCCGAAACTTTACCCCTATCTCTCCCACTTAACCTCCATTTTATTCAATCTCTACCTTGCAATTTATATAGTGGACCCTACAAAACCTTAAAAAAGGAGTAACTACTTTAAAATAAAAAATATAGCCGGGGTGGGTTAAAATAAAATCAACAATACTCATAGGAATAATTATACTAATTGCCACACTATTTCACGCAACAGCCGTCCATGCTGCCATTGAAATCATCGAACCAAATGCCACTCTTGTAGTGGATTATAATGATTTCTCAACCGAAGATCAAATATATTTACGCGAAGTGTTCTCATTCACCGTAAGAAATAGCAATGCAGATGCAGCAATTCTCCGGTTTTCCTTCGAACTCTTACCCCCGCTTTATAACGCTACAGTTATTAATTCCATTAACCTCAGTGCAGGAGAAGAACGCACCATAACTGGAAACATCGATGTACCTCACGCCAAAAGTTCAGGAAAAACAAATATAGGATCATTAGTAATCAAAGATGCAAACAATATTGAACTTGACAGATTAACACTAGAACAAAATACCTTAACTCAGCTTATATTCGACCGCATCGAAGTAGATTATATCGATGTTGATGGCAACCATCGATCAGACAAATTCGAGTCGAGTGATACATCACCAAAACTTGACCACCCTGTTCGTCCTGGGAGCGAGTTAACATTTACCACCACCGTTAAAAACAATTTTGACCGGGATTACGACAGCGATAAATCTGTAATTGAAGACATCACTCTCGAAATGGATCCTAGTGACAGCGATCTTTTTACTGATGAACCTGATGACAAAGTTGACCTATCTGACCTTGACGCGAATGAAAAAGATGAATACACCTTCACCACCAACATTGATAATTCAATCGATGCTGATACTTACAAAATCGACTTTATAATACAAGGAACTGACGGTGAAAATTTTGACCACACAGAAGACATCACAATCACACTTGAAGTTGAGAGGCAACGTAACGACATTCGAATTACGAAAGGTGAGTTAGATACCCCCATTGAAAGCTGTGATAAAGACATTTTATTCACACTTGAGCTCCAAAACTTTGGAACGAGAGATCAAAAGTATACTTCATTCGCATTAACAAGCACTGAGCTTGGAATAAATTACAAGGCAAATGATATTGAACTTGAGAAGTTTGATGACTCTGATTCGTATAGTCAAAGCCTAGCTATTCCAATTACCAAAGAAACTAGAGTTGGAACTTACTCTGCCGATCTTAAAGTATACTACGAACGAGACAAGTTAATTGATCAAGAGCGTATTCCCTTCCAAATTATAAAATGTGGGAATCCTACAGAAAATCCCGCAAATACATCAGTAACTCCAACAAATACTGGAACCACCAATAAGACTACTCCCACCGCAACAACCGGTGCAACCAGTTCAGATATACCAAACACCACCACACAATCAACATCTAGTCAAACCTTAATTCAAACCATCGAAGAACCATACAGCACTGATGATTTTTTTGTAGGTGGATTAATTGTTGCCATCATCATCGTAGTAGCCTTAATAGTAGTATTTTTCATCCTGTTACTTCGCTAAGTAAACAGTCATACATCAAACATGCACAGAAAAATATGTCACGAGTGGTTTCGTGATTAAAAGTTCAAAAAACAACCAAAAAGAGTATTTGAGGTCCACATGATAAAATCAAAATTGGGTTTAGCACTAACATCGCTCCTTATCTT
Source organism: uncultured Methanosarcinales archaeon (assembly GCA_964372965.1). GTDB lineage: Archaea > Nanobdellota > Nanobdellia > Woesearchaeales > GW2011-AR9 > CAMAVK01. The sequence goes on along the minus strand of CAYJTE010000003.1, from coordinate 5,339 downwards.
TGTAGCCATAGCCGCAACTGCTATAGCACAAGCTCCTGAAATAACACCGTTTGATTCTATCACATTTATTGAAGGAATGGAAGGTTCTTACCAAGTAGACGTTGATAATCATGGAGATACACTCAGATATACCTTCAGTGGCACACCCGCCGGTTTTAGTATAGACCCCAACACCGCAATCATCACCTACACTCCTCAAATTGGAGAAGGGGACAGACTCAATGCTAAAATAACCGCAATCAACGAAGATGATGAAGAGACAACCCATATATTTGATATCCTAGTTAAAAGGGCACTCATAATTAATACTGTCGAAGTCGGTTCAACGAATCAAAACAGTGTCCAAGTTGTAAACAACGGCAAAACTATCCCTTTTCATCCTGGTGATGATTTTTTTGTAAATGTTAATATAAAAAACCAATATACCCTCAATAATAACCCATTTCTAAACACTCCAATTCGACCCACATTTGAATCAATCTCATTAAAAGTAGTAGGTCAATCACCTCTCACCATAATCAACGGCAATTACCAGCCACAAGGAGCATTAGCTGCACAATCCACCCATACCTTTAGTTTTCAGCACAAAATCCCCCATACTATTTTGGAAGGAAATTATCGCATCACCTTCACCCTAAATGGTGACGATCAAGCAGTACCCTTCAATTCATATCGTTCAATTCACACCGTATTCGTGCCAATCGAGCGAAATCCCCATGATCTTACTCTTAACCTTGTCACACCATCTGCTCTTGCAGATGACAATCTTAGCTGTCAGGAATCCTCTGTGCAGCTCCTAGAAACAACTGTTGCAAATATTGGACAAGCAAATGAATTGATTGACCTAATCATCTCTGATCAACAAGGGAACGAAGTTGGCACTATAAGAAATATGGGTCTTCTCACCGGAGAAGAGAAAAAAGTCAATATCACAACCAATCTTCCGCGAAATAACGTCAACACTCTTACCTTAAAAGCATTCAGAACCCAAGATTACACCACTGCATTAGCGAAAATTGAATTATCCTATAACTCTATTCAATGCCAAAACATCCAAGTTCTTTCAAAAAGTCCAGCCGATGATATTGTAAATATGCATATCAGCGGGTCTCAGTTTTTTTCTCTGAACATAAATAACCCTAGCAATGTAAGATACACTCTTCACTGGGAATTGGACACCGTAATTGTAAGTGATGGCCCTTCCTATACCCTCTCTCGTCCATCAACAGGAGAGCACCGCCTTCGCGCGATCGTAAACAAAGACACTCCACAAGTTTTAGTAAAAGAGTGGACCATCGTCGCATCAAACCTACCTGCCAACTTTAGTTCATTTCCTGGTCCCCATACCACTGATCCAGATTCTATAGCAAATCCTCAATCAACCCCACTAACATTAGAAAATGCCAACGGCATGATTATCTATGATCAAAATGTTGATATAAGCAACATCATCAACCTGGCAAGTGTAGTCTCTATCCAAAATGGACGTGTAGGTATCAATTCAGTTCAAGCACCAACCCTCAACAGAGCTGCAACCATCACCTTGTATCGCACCTACACCAACCCTAAAATATTAGTGCAATCAGGTTTCAATGAAGGAAATCTCGTAATATGTAGGACATGCCAGATCACTGAAAATGCCAATGGACATATCACCTTCCGTGTATCAGGATTTTCCACATATGTTGTTGTTGAAGATGTTCCCGCATCAATTACCATTAGTGATATACTAATCAATACTATCAAAGTAGGACAGCAAGGGAACGTGACTGTAACCATAACCAATTCTGGTTCCGAAGATCTAACGAATTTAAATGCCAGTTTATCCAGCGTCGATCAAAAATATTCAGCTAGATTAACAGGTTCACTTCCTGCCATTCTTCGCTCCGGTGAGCAAACCAGCATCACCTTAACTCTAACTGTGCCCCAACGCGAGTCACAATCGCCGCATGTAATTGGCTCAGTAGTAGTAATGGCACAACAAACATCACAAACCAAAAGTATTGTTCTTGACCCAGCCAGTTTCTTAACAATTGATAGTGTTAAAATAAACGGCAAGACCTCCGGAAAACTCAAATTAACCAATAATATCTTTGAAGTAAGAGTTCGAAATGATTATTCAGAAGACATAGAAGATGTAACTGTAACAGTCAGGATTCTCGATGTTGACAGTGACAATATTGAAGAAGAAGCTAATAGCTTCGATCTAAGTACAGGTAATGACAAAAAAGCAACCGTACAAATTGACTTATCTAGTGAAGATTTAGATGAAGACAGCTATACCATTGAAATAGAGGTTGAGGGAGACGCCGACGATGGTACTACCCACGAAACAACCATTGAAAAAAGAGTCAGTGTAGACCGAGAAAATCATTATCTCTTCCTCAGCAGATACAATCTCTACCCCACTCAATTATCATGTGAAAGACAAGCCTCCATCCACATAACGATTGAAAACCAAGGAAAAAACGATGAAAATAATGTCGCACTCAAAATACGAAACGACAAACTTTCGCTCAGCGATGCCAGAACCTCAATTGATTTGAATGATTTCAGTAGTTCAGACAACGAATACAGCACAGTGTTCCCAATAGATACGAGAGGAGCACCGGCCGGAGCATATCCCATCACCATTGAACTATTCCGTGATGATAATCTCGAGGAAACACAAACAGTAACACTTACTGTAACAGATTGTACCTCCATCAATAATCAAGGGACATCAAGCACCACGTATAGTGATTCAAGTCGAGCAACCCAGTTGCAACGCGAGTTGGATAACTCACTTGCACAGCGTACAGGAACAAGCGGCTCAAGCGTATCCGCCTCGTTTAGAGACACCACCACCTACGTTCTCTTCTTAGGCGTGCTTATATTTTTAGTATTAATTGCAGTAATACTAGCTGTTGCCGTTTCTCTAAAAAGAAAGTAGGAAAAAGAAGAACATTTTTTTATTTTCGCTTTTCACTTTTTTATAATATTGTTTTTTCATCTCCCCTGCATTTTCCATTTTTTTGAGATTGCAGAAAAGTCACCCTCACCCAAAAACACATCTGCAGTAAGGCTCTTAAGAAACAACTCCATTCTCTCCCACATTAAATCCATCTTCGAATTAATCAGCGAAACAAGCCACACTCTATCTCCAGAAAATACACATTGAGAACCAACATAAAATGGCATTTCAATAATATCCCCTGCTCGTATTTCCACAATGATTTTATTACTCGCACCTAAAATAGAACTCTTCTTGTAAAACTTCCGAGCAAGATCCAACAGCGCATTCGCAACCCCCATAGATTCACAGCACACATGAAAGATAGACGACTCAAAGCGAAGCCATATCACCACTTTGACTCCATCACTCTTATTCTCACTATCCTCACCCAAAAGTTCAGAATTAGCAACCTCAAAAAATGAAACATCAATTTGATCATGGCTCATTCGAATCCATTCCGTTTCATTCTTCTTCCCGGACCCCCTCCATAAGTATACCCGCCCCGAGCAAGATGACGTTGAAAACAACATTGGAAGCGAATTAATAGTTTCCAATAATGGCACTACCCTCACATCAATACTGCCCTTTTTACTTTTATCTGATTTCGAAAGAAACGTTTTCTTATTATTTGCAAACGACATTTATCATAGTTTTCGCAACAATTTTTTAAATCTTAACATCAAATTTAGCATTTAGCTCATCACCAGCCAAAACCAACCCATCATTTTTTAAAAAACAAGTCTATTCCACAATCAATGGTAAAAATTGCAATTGACCTATCAACTAACAAAAAATACTTGATTAAAAATCCAACACTCGATTTTCACACATCGAGTGGAACGATAGTAGCCAAAGATCTCGAAAAAGAAGGGAGAATACAATCAAATAAAAATAACCCCTTCTTCATTCTCCCCCCCTCCCTTGCTGACTTTTGGGAGCTTATGGCTCGTGGTCCTCAAGTCATAATTCATAAAGACATAGGCATGATTCTCGCAAAAACAGGACTCAACCACACTCATAAAGTACTTGACGCTGGTGGTGGGTCAGGGTCACTCTGCCTTGCCCTTGCAAATGTAGCCAAAGAAGTCTTAGTCTACGAAATAAATCCTGAACACTACGACGTCATCCAAAAAAACATCAAACTCCTTAGTATCACCAATATTTCACTTAAACAGCAAGATATCTACCAGGGAATAGACGAAACCGGATTCGATGTAATCACCCTTGACCTCCCCGAACCACACCAAGTTCTTCCTTACATGAATAAATCTCTAAAAGAAGGCGGTCACCTTGTAATATATGTACCCAACCTAACTCAAGCACAAGAATTTGTTAAACATCTAAAAGGCTCCAAATTAAAACTAATCGAAATACTCGAGTTAATCGAACGCAAGTGGAAAATAGAAGAGCGAATATTACGGCCTGAATTTGACATGCTTGGTCACACCGGATTTCTCATTTTCTGCCGCAAGTGGTAAGATATTACAGAACAGATCACAATGCCACTAAAAATAATTGTCACCGGACCAACTGGACTTGTGGGATCCGAAGTAATAAGACAAGCTCTAAACGATCCCAATATAATCCAAATCACTGCTCTCGCTCGTCGTCCTCTAAATATAACTCATGAAAAACTAACAACTATAATTCACAAAGACTATCTCAACTACTCCAATATATCGGATATTTTCAAAGCACACAACGCTTGTGTGTGGTGCCTTGGTATATCACAATCACAAGTCTCAGAAGAAGAATACATCAAAATAACCTATGATTATACCATTACCGCAGCCGCAGCAATACTTCAAAGTAATCCCAAAATGATCTTCATGTTTGTAAGTGGTGAAGGCACACAAAAAGGTGAAAACAGCCGTTTTTTATTTGGTCGAATTAAATCCAGAACCGAAAAATCCCTTCAAGAGCTCCCCTATCAAAAGTTATACATTATCCGTCCCGCAGGCATTCGTCCCGTAACCAAAAACCCTAACACCGCTTTCGCAAATAAAATGATAATCCCTTTCTATCCATTAGTAGAATTCCTCTTTCCAAGGCACGTAATCAAATCAACTGATTTGGCAGTCGCCATGCTGAAAATACTCAAAGAGTATACCTCTCATTTTACAGTACTTGTGGATACCCTGGACCTTACTATGAAAAATTCAACTTGTGAAATCATCGGAAACGAAGCCCTGCGTGCGTTGGCTAAAGATCAGCTAAAATAAGAAAAAGACTCCACTAAGTAAAATTTCCTTTTTCCACCCGCGGTTTCAATGCAGGATCGCTGTTCTGTCTGCACAGAAACAAGATGTGCAGAAACAAGAAAACAGGAAACTACTTTTTTTCT
>CAYJTE010000002.1:3652-19557 GCA_964372965.1 uncultured Methanosarcinales archaeon | reverse complement strand
GAAGAGGAGGGAAGAGAAGAAGAGGAAAGAGAAGAGGAGGGAAGAGAAGAAGAGGAAAGAGAAGAGGAGGGAAGAGAAGAAGAGGGAAGAGAAGAAGAGGAAAGAGAAGAGGAGGGAAGAGGGTGATTTTTGGATGTTATCATTTTTGACAGGTGGGACAGAAGGTTGTTCCTCTGCCTCCAATAAGTAGGGTACTTGTGGTGTGGCCTTTGGGGCAGTTATTTTTTTGATATATTTGAAGAAATTTTTGGTATCCGCCTTTTCCTGTGAGGTGGCTGTAGTTTTTAACGCTGGTCCCTTGTGATTTGATGGAGTTAGTCAGAGTTTGTTGAATGTGTTTGTGAAGTATGGTGAGCTTTTGTGATGAAATTTTTTTGATAGGGGTTTGAGGATGAATTTTTGATTTATAGAGAACTTCTTGTGCATAAATGTTACCAATTCCTACTATTACACGTTGATCCATGATTTTTGTTTTTATAGGTGAATGTGGGTATTTTGCCAGAATTTGGATGAAATTGGCTTTGGTGAGAGTGAGTGGTTCTGGTCCGAGGGGTTTAAGGTGCTGTTGCAGCTGTTGGGGGGTTACTTTTTTTAGAAAACCTAGTCTGCGGATAGAATTGTGGGTTAGTATAGTGTGATCATGGAATGTTAGAGTGGCGACGCAATATTTTTGTGAATTTATCTGTTCTTCATTGGTTGTTGGATAGTGGAAGTGTCCAGTCATTTTTAGATGACATAATAAAGAATAAGGTGTGCTTGTGTGAAAAATCAGATATTTTGCTCGCCGAGTCACATTAGTTATGGTGAATGGTATTATTGATTTGATGTTTTTGTCCACAACTTTGGTGTCAGTGATGGTGAGATTTATTGCCTTTTTCCCGGTGATTCTTTTTTTGAGCCCTTGAACTATCGTTTCAATTTCTGGAAGTTCGGGCATGCGGTCTTTTTGATCACAAAGTATTTAAACGTTTAGAGGCGAGATGAGATGATGGATAGTAGGGAATTAGGGGAGGGGGAGAAAATACTTTTTACTCTTACACAGACACGTAAAGGGTATGTGATTGAGTATTTCTGTGCGGGGTTTGTGCTATTCTTGCTGTTTTTTGCTCGAGGAAAGGGATATCTTATTTCTACTCGTTCAATGCAAGTATTATTGATGGTGGGGATTATTATCGTTTTGTATGCTGAGATTTCACGTTTATATACGCGATATAGGATTACGACGAAGAAAATTATTATTATTACTGGTTTATTACGTCAGCATACAAAGAGTGTCTATTTTCATCCACTGGCGTTTGTACCAGATATTAATATTGAGCAAAATGTGATTCAACGTGTTTTTAATTTTGGAACAATTTCTGTTCGAGGATCGGCGGAGAGTGCGTTTGAAATTAAAGACATTGATTCGCCAAAAGAAGTGATGCAGGAAATTGAAAGACTTATTGATTTAACCCGTGTGCATAAGGGGGGAGAGAAAAGATAGGGCCATATTTTACTCATTATATTATTACATCAAAGTGTAATTAGTATTACATCAAAGTGTAATTAGTATTACATCAAAGTGTAATGTTTTTGAAAAGTGTTTGTCTGTTTCCGATACTTTATTGTGCAGCTCTATAAATTCTTTCGACGTAGGGATTCAGATTTCGTATTTTTGATTCCAAACGTTCCTGGGTCCAATAAGATGATGTGTAACCTACACTTTTAAGAAGATCGGGTGTTATTTGGGCATAGACTTGAGCCCAAGTTGGGTTTTGATTTCCTGCGGCTTTTGCTCTTTGGGCCGCTTTGATTACTACTCCTGCTCCTGCATTATATGAGGCAATAGCACATTTGGTTTCGTCTGCGCCCGGTGCACAAAAACCTTTCCCTTGAATTTGATCCATTTTTTGTTTCATGATGGTGAGACCGGCTTTGATGTTTTTGTACTGGTCGAACCGATCATCCGGTTGTCCATCTGGACAATTCCTTGGACCATTAATTTTATTTTGAGGGCAGGTATGTGGAAGGATAGTTCGAACAGCACTTACTGAACATACTTGCATCAAACCTGCGCAACCGGTATTTGAGATCGCATTTGGATTTCCACTTGATTCGTGTTTTACTAGAGAAATTCCTAACTTTGAATCTATCCCAATACCTGGGGCGAGTTGATTGATAATTGCTATTTGTTCGGGGGTGATGGTGCCTCTGGAGAGAGATGTGGTAGTTGTGGAAGATGGAGAAGAAGTTGATATTATGGGGGAAGGGTATGCAATTCTATATTCTACAAACCCTGTACCAGGAAGAAAAACTTTGTTTGCTAAAGATGGATTTACGAGGTTTGCAAATCTAATCCAAGCATCATCGAATTGTTTTAATGCGGTATTGGTAGAGGTTGGAGAAAAAGTGGAATCTGAGGTAGATTGATCTTCAGTTCCGTCACCGGAGTTGTAGTCTTCTGATTCTTCTGGGATAGGAATTGTGTTCTCACTCACTCTTCCTTGCGTGATAAAATCAACAACTCCTGTTGCCCACATAGTGGCATCGCTGAAATGTACTTTTCCAGATGTTAACTTGCGGGGGTCAGATATTGTTGTGGCATCAATAAAAATACATCTTTCACTGACTACTATATTTCGCAGCGCGTTATTTATGGCATTGGGAAATACTTTTGGAGATTTTGTTACGGGGGCGCCAACCCAATAACAAGTCTGACTGTTCAATTTGGCTTTTTGCAGAAGGTCTCTTATTTGCGCTTCTTCTCCAAGAACACCGGCTTCAGTTACAAAATTTGTTCCAAGCGAGATTATAATAATATTGGGCTGGTAAGTAGTTATTTCATGCTGGAAGTCAAAACCAGGTTGAGTTACAAAATTACTTTTTTGATCATTTTTTAAAATGATGGATTTTGCTTCTTTGGGATTTCTTATGGTTCCATCTGCATTTTTTGTGTCAGTGGTGCATACACCATAATTTTTTGCGAAGAAGGTATTGGCATCTGCTCCACCACAGCCAAAAGTGTGTATATCGTATTGGAGTTGTTGGAACTGCTTATGCAAAAGTCTTCCATATGAACCTACAGTGTGAGAATCACCAATGTGAAGGATTTTTGTTGCTGCTACTGGTGCAGGAGTGAATAATTGTTCTGTTGAGGGGTCCTGTGAACCGGGAATACAGCTGGTAAAACCTGGATCGCACGTAATATCTACTTGTTGAGATTCTTGAAGACAATTATCTGTTCCATCACCACAGGCGTCAATCTTTGTTGCACCAGTAGAAATGCCTGCTGAGGCGAAGGGAGAATTGGTTATTGTTACAAATAATAGAACAAAAATAGTACAGAACATGAAAATCTGTTTTGGTTTCATTTTCTACTCTTTTTTATTCGTTAGGAGGTCCCAATTAATTCGGGATAATAGGAGTACACTATCGATTTTTCTCCAATTGTTTTGTGGGGTAGGTTTAATGGAACATAATGAACCTGAGGAGTAACATCAAAAATTTGACCTGAAGTGGCTCCGGGGGTATTGTATGTTTTTGGACTTTGCTGGTAACTCCAATCTTGTGTTCTTAGGCCGCCGATTCTTTGGGTGAGTGCAATAGAATATTGTGTTGGTTCGTGAGCACTTGAACGTGATGGATCTTGTACCATCATATAGAGATGGGTATTTGGATTTGATTGGATGTATTGTTCATAGATTGTTCTCACAACTGAGGGTGAACCCCATGAATAGTCACAATCAGAACACGTGATAATTTGTGGATGAACTTGTTGTAAATCGCGTTTTGGTCTTCCACCGGTATCAACGGCAGTGAATTTAACAGCAGCACCACCTGCGCTGTGGCCTACAATTATAATGCGGCCTATTTGGTTTATTCCAAATTGGGATTGGAGGGTAGATAGAATTTGATTATGAAATTCATAAAAATTAGAATCTGTACCATCCCACGCGGTGCGTTGACGTCCTTTGGATCGTTTGTCCCCATCTGTTCCAACCGACCAAGGGAGTTCAGGAAATGCGATAATGATATTTCCCCCACGTTCGGCTATTTCTTTGGCTTGGGGAACAACACGCTTGAGCATATCATTATTATTGCCATACATACCGAATCCGTGGATCCCATGAAAGAAATAAATGAGGTCGGGAGATCCTGTTACTTGGGGGTTTGGTTGGAATATGATGGTGTTTCGTCCAGTGTCTTCCCGATTAAAATTATCATTTGCACCGTTTGCTGAGAGTTTCCCTATCCAGGTTTTTCCGGCAATGTTGTGATTAGCTAGTGCACCTTCCCACTGTGTCTTGGCGGTGTTTAATGAGTTTGTTTCTGTTGAGGGTGACACAGTGATTTGTGGTGTTCCTTGTAAAGATCCCGCAGGGACCGGATTATTTGGACTTGGTTGTGGTGTTGAAATTGTTCCTGTACAATATTTCCCTTCGAGACTGTGGATGAGAATTTCGGGGTTGGCGAGTGTTTGTGGCTTTTGATCCATATATTTATTAGCACAATCATGAGGATCTGCACTTACTGTATTTGGTGGGGTTGGACGCCAGTGATCGTTTCTGGCAACGTTTCCATCATATAACTCAAAATGTAACATGCCACATGCAGTGGCTTTTCCTATACTTTGGCCTCGACTGATTCTCATTCCAACTTGAAATCTATAAATGTCAGCAGTATTTATTTCTGCATAATTTGCTGTTTTTCCGAGCGATGGATGATAAATCAAAATGGCACTGCTTTGGCCCCCAGGACAAGCATAGAAATTTCTCACTATTCCGGTTATAACTCCGTCGTCGATGGCAACAACTGTTCCATCACCTTGGGTTATGAGATCTACTCCGGCATGACAGCGCGCTCCGCTTTCACGTCTGTTGCCCCAATTATAGCTTACGCGGGCAAGACTGTTTTGTGCAAGAGGAAAACAGGCGGATCCTGTTGATGAAGAAAAGGTTGTGGGAGGAGGAGGGGTGAGGGTACTGGCTTTTTTCCAACCAAGTCCGGGTATCCATACTTCATCTGCTTTTTGTGGGTTGACAAGACTTGCAAACCGAAGCCACGCTTGATCAATTGGAAGAAGAGTTGTTGAGGAATAAGAAGGGGCATAGGTTTGCGAGCTGGATGAAGAACTTGGGGGAGGAGATGAACTGTGTAAGTCTGTATCTGGATTTTCGTCTTCTTGGTTTTCTGTTGCGGGGAGAGATGGAAGAGTATCATCTTGAATTTGAACAGTTGATCCATCGCAGATGAGACGTTGGGAAGGGCCGTTTTCGATTATTGTTCCAATTGAAGCTAGATCTTCTATCCATCTATTATTATTATTTTGATCTTTCTGGTAGGTAATACAATTTGAATCCATCCCAATATTATTTCCTGGAAAATGACAGGGCAACTCAGGACTACCGTCACCTTCAAGACCCACACTACATTTTCTCATTTGGTTAATAGTGTCTGCTCTGGGTGTATTTGCTTCGATTACACCAATGGAAACTGCAGAAAATGAAGTTATGAGGCTGATTACCATTAAACTAAGAAAAAATATCGTTATCCTCTTGGGTGTGAGCACCACTTTATTCTACCTCAAATGTTCTGGTGAGGGTAACTTTTTTATTTATTAATGGGTTATACACGAAGACTTCGAGTGTGTATGTCCCAGTGGGGAGGTCGGTGCTCACGGTGAAGGAGTCGGCTAAAGCTACAACTTCGGAGGATTCAAAACTCCTTTTTTCGTAGTGGAAACTTTCTCTGTCGCCAACTTCAAGTAATACTTGGTTTTGCGGGCCTTTAATTCGATAATTTTCTTCAAGTTTGATGAATCCATCTGTGACGTCGGAATCCATCACCATTTTAAAATGGGTGGGAAGACCTTTGGGGAATGTGTTTTTGGGATTTATACATTCGTAGGCGGGGGTGACTAGCTCGCAAAATTCGAAGCGTTTGATACGTAGATTGCCATCGCGTTCGAAGGGGATGAATTCGGCGTTGAGTATTGGTTGGTCTTGTCCATCAGACTCTCTTATGTGAATTATATCAAAATGGACAAGGGCTAATACGACTGCGCTGGTACATACTACTAAGGTAATGAAGATAAGTACCTCGGCTGCTTGGTTTTTTTCCGTCATCGTTATATTTTATATTTTACCTACACAGTATGGGTGAGTTCCGGGGGGATTGCCAGAGGGATTGCCGGAGGGATTACCATAGGGACCGCCAAGTTGTTTATCCACTTGACACAGATAGGCTGCAATTTTTTGGAACTCAGGCGTTTGAGTGGCAGCAAGAGGGTAATCACTGATTTTTCGTCCTTGCCATTGGCGTTTGAAAAACATGTTTAGGAGATTTTTTATGGCGGTGTTGTGAGCGGATTGTTCTGTTCCAGTTCCACGTTCAAGTACGAGAGATCCGGTATAATAATAAATAGCTACGGCGTTTTCAGTGTCGCCACGTTCTTGTTCAATTATGCGCATGGCGGAGTTTCTGAGGTCATTGTAATTTCCGCTCATGAAATTTTCATGGAGACTGGATGATACTGATCTTTCTTTTTGGATGAGAATGGATGTTTGGGCAGTTGGTTTTCCCATTCCGGCAGTTTTTACAGGATCTTTTGCGTAGGTACATGTTCCTTGATCATCAGCTTGAAGTAGATCGTATCTGATGCTGATTGATTTTTTACCTGATTCTGTTGCATATTGCGAGCTTTTTCCCACTTGTAAGATGCATTGCTGAGCGAGATTTTGGGTGTTATCAATATCAATATCTTTGAATAAATCGCTTACTTTAAATCCACTTACATCAAAGATAATGTTATTTAATTCATCACGGGTGAAGGTATTCTCGGTGGTAATTTTAGTGAGTCTGGTGCCGTCTAATTTTAAATCACTTGGAAGTATTAATGATTGACCTTGAATGTCAAGTGTGAGTTTGCCATCTTGGGCTTTGCGATAGTTGAAAATGTATTGACCACTTGTTACTGTTTCGGGTGCGGCGTTGTCTTGTTTGAAGTTGCGGTTGCATCCAGTATTTGAACTACTCGTCATTTGAATAGTATTGGAAGTACCACCAAAATAACTCTCTGAGATAGTTGGGAATTCATCTTCGGAAACGAATGGTCCGGTAATCGCAGAGGGGATGAGTCTTGTTTGCGTTTCTGGTATTCCAGGCACACCATGCACGGTTCGTTTGAGGCAATATATTTTCCCGTCAAGGTACAAATGGGCTCCGACACGGATACGATCACCAATCGTGTATAAATTTGGAGTGTTACAATCCATTCGACTTTGGGTTTTTTCGTTCCAACAGGTGATCTCTGGTTGTTCGATGTAGGCAGCGCCAAACCCGAGAAGATTGGATAACTCTGGGCAACTGAACCTGCCCGATGCAAGGTTTGCGCTACAGCCAGCGAGAATTTTTGGCGAGTGATCTGCAATGGGGAAGTAATATGTTGCTTTGTTCCCATCGATATATTTTTTATCAAAGCAAGCTTCTTCGTTTCCTTTTTCAGATCCGTCAAGTGTGAGCTCAACTACGACGTGATCGTATCTGAATGGTCCTTCGCTTCGCACAGGCGTTTCAATTGGAACGGTGATAAGACTGCCTGATTGCGCGCCTGTTCCGCTCTTTAGTTGCAAAGTTCGTTGATTATCAAATGGCGAGGCAGTTTGGATATTTAGGCAATCGCACCCTTGACCATCACAACTTTCATCTATTCCTTTTTCTACATTGGCTGCATCTTCTGGTCCGATACATTTGAGTTTCACGGACCATTTGGCCATTTTACAGCCGGGTAGGATGGTTGCGCCAATTTGGTAGTTGTAAATTGCTGTTTGTTTGGCGGGGTTATAACTGGAAAATTCGCGATTTGCAGGGACGACCAAAACCGCAGATTGAACGGGGAAAGCGTAGGCGGCATCAAGCAGGAAGTCGTCAGTAAATAGCGGGATATCGTAGCCAAATGCGGCAAGACAAATAGATTGTGCAAATCCTTGAACTCCGCCTTTGAAATATTCGTTTAGTTTAGCGTTCCCGTAGTCTTGCTGCAAATCGTCGATACTGGTTGAAACGGCGGAACCCATGGCTTCCGTTCCTTGTTTGATGAACACACCAACATCACCAAATATTGTTTCTTTGGCAAGATCTTCGAAGGTTGAGGGTGAACATCCTGATGTGGCTGAGGCTATTGCTTTGTAGAGTAAACCGCACACTTGCTGGGTGAATAATGTTTTACACATTCCGGCATCTTGGAGTCCGGTGTATTTGGCTTCGACTAAACAGTTTCTTATTCCAGTTAACATGGCTTCAAGCATTTTCATGTTTTTCAAGATACCGGAGAGACAGACAGTTTGTACTGTTCCGAGTAATTGAGTGTGAGGGTTAACTTGATGTTCTGTTTTGGTATTGTCTGTGGTGTGGATATAGTCGAGAAGGTAATCAGCTCCGAAAGCGCTTGAGATGTCTCTGCCAGTATAATATCTAATAGTGGGGTAGTATGTTCCTTGACCGAGGTTTTTATTTTCGCGGAACAATTGATCTTGATGATAAAACCATTCTTCTTTGACTGCGGAGCCTCCTTCTGGGGTCGTTGGAAACTCTTTGATGGCGGTTCGTGCAGAGTGAGCTGATGATTCTGGTTTGGCACCAATGCAGACACATTGTTGGAGGATTGGTTCGCCGTTTTCGTCAACTACAAGCTCGCCCACATTTTCTATTTCGGGACCAAAACCACCTGCGGGTACAGTGGGATCTATTTTCTTCAAGAAACAATCACTGGTGTATCCTGCGGCATATCTCTTTGGTGCTTTTTCTTCGCCTGGTGCTTTTAATCCGAGAGATTTTTTATCTTTTGGACTAATAAGGGTGACTGTTCCACCTTCGGCTTTTAGTTCATCGTAGCAGCCGTTGTTGTCACCGTGTTCTATATCTGGTCCGAAGCCTTGAACACGTTTATTTCCGCCGCAAATATTCTTACAGGTTCGGTCTCGTCCAACGATTGGGGTGTCAGAACCTTCTGGTTTGTATACAAGAAGACTTTCTTTTCTTCTTACTAAATCAGGTAAAGGGCCTCCAACGGCTCTGAGGTAAAATACTCCACTGTCACTTGGGTCTTCGATATCTTTTCCAATTGCACCTTTAAAGCTGGACTTCGCACGCAATTTTTCTTGTGTGTCGTCACTTTGATCATTTACATAGAGTGTTTTGTCAGGGGCTTCCCAACAAGTTCCGCTATCGGCTAATAGTTCAAGACGTGCTCCTATGTCATTTGATTTTTCTACTAACTCCTTGCAATTTTCTCTTTTGATAAGTGTGACTCCCCTACCAGTTACACCACACTCTTGCTGCTTTTGAATGACTTTTTCTATGGCTTCCAAATCGGCATCTGATGTCCACCCTGCTGGGACTGTTCGACAAAAGGCGCGATCACAACTCCATTTGTAGGCTTTGTCGAGAGCGGATTCAATGGTCCAGGCGGTGGCGGTGCTGGCGCAGCGTTTATCTAAGGATAGGAGATTCCATTCAGGAGAATTTGGACCAGCAGTAATTGCGTTTACCAATGCGCCCATTTTTTTCTTAGCTTTTTCTGTTCCGGCGCTGGCTTGGAACTGGGACCACGCTTCGGTGTTACCTTTTATTTTTAGATAATTTTGTAACTCATCTTCACGGTACAGTTCGTTTTGACTGGTGGGACATTTTTCTGGATCCGCGTTCGCCTTGTCTTTGTCGCCTTTCGGTTTGAAAATATCATAATATACTTCTATTTTGGAGGTGAAGATACGGCCGAACCTGGCTGTGGTCTTTAGTAAGAATGATCCCATACAGGTGTAACCCGAAATAAGATAGGCTTTTTCAACATACGGTGTGGCGTCATGAAGCCTCTCGATGGTCCAATTAAGTGCGTTTACAGTGTCATGTGCGAGAAAATCAGGGATATATTCTTTGGCTTCAATTGGGATGTCAACAAAATAACTTAAATCGGTACAGAAGTATTGGTCTTTGGCTTCGCTGTAGGTGTTTTCTCCGGTCTTTTCAGAGTATCTTATTTTTACTTTAAGTGGGAATACAAGTTGACGTTTTTTGAAATCATCCCACGTATTGTCATCTCGTTTATTGAAATCGGCTGCTGGAAGAAGTTTCCAGCCCACATACCACACGGTGCTATCGGTGTTGTGTAGTTTTGGATTTGGTTGACTTTTTGGAAGAATTTTACAGCCTAAACTATACTTCTCATCTTTAGCCATGCCATCGGTACAGGCCGGTTCGATTTCTAGACTGGTGACTTTTATTCCGCGGTCTTCGAGATCGCCATTTGGTTTGACTGATGGTACTCCTGCACCAAGGTACGATAACTTGAATGTAGCTTGGATATCTTGTCGTCCATCATCGAGGAGTTGGGGAATGAGTTTGAGTGGTGCTTGGTATTCGGGTAGGCTTTCAATACTAAAGTCAAAATTTGGTGAAAAACAGGAATTTACTTGCACGGTATCTTTGATGTAGCCGGTGCGTCCTCCGACATCTTCGGCTATTATGTATATATGATATGGTTTGGAGTCGGCGGTGACACTTGATTGGAATGGATAGATTGGTTCTCTCACTAGTGCTGATGGAAGTTCTTTTGGTGAAAAATCATCAAGTGTGGCATCTCGAAATCCTGGTCCGGAAAATGATACATCTTTGAATGTGAATTCACCGTTTTCGTTTGCTTTTGTTTTAGCTCGTGCACGTTTGAAATCGGGATAATACTCAGTACTTTGCGGTGTGTAGATGTATAAGTAGACTGTGGAGAGAGGATCAGTTGTACCATGAATAGTGGATTCTGCTCGACCTTCGTAATATTCTTTTCCGCGCTCAACGTCGAGTCGTACTTGGGGCGGCTGGGTATCTGAAAGAATTTTGAATTCTTTTTCAGAGCTGTGATTTGCACGGTCGGTTGCGGTGAGGGTTATATTATTCATCCCTTCTTGGAGTTGAAGATCGATTGTAAATGGTATGATGGTGTTTGTGAAAGAGGATGGTTGGGTGCTATCTTTGGTGTTGGAGCCTGAGTTGAGATTTATTTTTTGTACCGCATTGTTTCCTACTTTAGCAGTAAGTTCGGCCATTTCTGAAAGGTTTCCTCTCAGGGTTATTTTGTGTTCGCCAACGAATTTGGGAATATCTTCGAGGGTGATTCGAGGGGTTGAGATATCAGTGTAAATAGTCTTTTGGATGGTGGCTTCGTTTTTCTGCGTGTCTCTGGCAATTAAAGTGATGTTATTATTTGCGTCTTGAAGTAAAATAATATCTTGGAAGGTGAATATGGTTTGATCGTCGGTTTGTTTGACTTGGATAAACTGACCATTTAATTTAAGAGTTATTTCAGTTTGTGGTTCGGACTCTCCACTAAAAGTGAGAATAGTGGAAGAGATAAAATCGGGTACGTCTGCGGTGAGTGGAGGGGGAGCGGTGTCTGGTTCTTGCGTGGTGAAGGCGTAGTATTCGCCGTTGTTGTTGTCTATTTGGTCGTTTGAACCTACTTGGTAGAAATACTGTGTGGAGGGTTCCAAATTTTGAAGTTTGAATTTATGATCAGTTACTTGTGGGGCATCACCGGTGTTTATGAGTGTTGATTTGTCTTTTCCAATTCCAATTATGGTGTTGGATGCAATATCGGTTGTGTAGGTTATGGTGGCTGAATTTTGAGTAACATCTATTGTTTGAACATTTGATATCTCGAGTGCGTGAGCTACGGGGAGCAAGATAATTAAAGTTAAGATGAACAGTACGAGGAATGGTTTGGTGGTTAGTTTCATTCTTTGATTTTTGGTTGGAATTTTTTATGATGTTTTTTGGAGTTAGCTAAACTCTGGCGGTGGTACTCGTAGACTTTCTTGTGGTAAATTTTGGAAAAAATCATACAGGGCATCGTTATCGGTTGGAATGTTGATGGTGTGGAAGGTTAGGCTGGAGGCGTACTCAAGGTCTTCCCAGGGTACAGTCCAATTTCCTTTGTACGCTGAGACGAGATTTTCATCTTCATAAATTTGAATGTCAACGTCGTAGGTGAACTCTGCTTTGGCTAAGAGGATGAGATTTTGTGATGAGGCGATATCTTTTTCTAATAATGGTGCAAATACAACTTGTGATTCGTGATTTGGAAGATGCAGCGGATTCCAAGTACTGTTTCCACGATCAAAAGAAATTTTGATGAGGGCAACTTGGGTGTCTTTCAACTCCACTCCAGCACCTATTTTCTTTTCATCTGGGGTCTCTTCAGGATCTGTGGGGCCACTTGAGATTAAGGGGTGGGTTTTGATTTTTATTTTGTCTAAACTGATTGGATAAATGGGGGAGGATTGCAACGTAATTTCTTGGTTGGCCTCAACTATGATTCGCTTTTGGGCATCAGTGTAGTAGGGTGCAGATGATCTGAGAAAACCACCAACACAGGGCGGGAAATTGGTTCTGAGTGAGGCAATGCCTTGCATTCCGCCAAAATTATATTCTGTTTGTCCGATGTTGCAATCATATTTTAAGCAGATGAATGTTATATTGGCGTTGGGGAGTGGTTCGGTTGTGTGCACTCCTGTAAATGGATTATCAACTATTTCTTCTGTTTTTACAATCATGGATGTTTTTGCAGCTGCGCAATAATCGTCATCGGTTTGAGTGTTTATAAGGATTGGACGATTTTGTTTTTTGAACCCGTTACGGTTAGCATAGTTATTTTCTAGTTCAACGGTGAATGATACTTTAAACTTATACCCCGTTGTTTCATCTGTTAGTGTTACTAATACAGGGTAGGTTACATCATAGGCAAATTTCCACATTTGTAGACAGAGAAAGGGAATGTACTTGCTCTTTGGGATAAGGTTCTCACTTTGAAGGGTGTTTCCTGCACGTGGACTTACTTCAAAGGTGAAGGGATAGTTATTGTCATAGTAAAATTGGAGTGAAATATCGGTGTAGTCCGATGGAGTTGTAGTGTTACTGATGTCCCACACATAGTGGTTTTGATAATAGGGTAAATCATCAGAGTGGGGTGTTACTTTGGTGCCTTTGACTTGCAGTTCTGCAAGGTTAATTCGAAGCATGGTTTGAAGTGTCTCTTTTGCTTCGTCAAATTTCCATTTCTTTTTGGAGCAAGAATATTCAATTCCGGATACGGGAAGTTTTGGATGGTCAAGTGAGATCATATCTTGAGTGAGATCTTCGAGTTTGAATTGCTGTAGTTCGGCATTTATTATGGATTTTGCGAGAGTATGGATATTTTCAAGTTTGATTTTGGATTCGTAGGTGTGTTCGTCTATTTCAGTTATGACTTCGCCGGCTTTATCACGGATTTCAAGTACCCAGTTGATGTTGAAACTAATTCCTTTAGGATGGATTTTAGTATTTGATGATATTTCACTTTTCTCAATGATGTTGTAGGCTTCTTTCAGACCGGAAGAGTTGAGGATACAGTCTCTGAGGTTCTGCTGAATATGGTTGTCAAGGCGTTCTTTTAGTTGGGCTAAATTTGGTACTGCTTCGGTTGTTCCATAGGCCCAGTAGGGGATAACGGTTATAGGGGATGTTCTGAGATGCCTTGCACCATCGAGTTCGAGGTCTTTTGGTACGTTGATGTAGCCACCTTGTTCACCCATTTTGATTAGACCATCTTTTGCGATTTGTTCAATACAACTGGTGAGGTAATTGGAGACTTTGCCTTGCCCGCCAGGAAGAACTCCTTCTGGTTTACTTTTGGTTATGGAAAACTGAAAGGTGAGAACAAGTGCTAGGACGAGAAGAAGAATGAACCCGAGTATGATGTAGATGGTGATTTGGGCCTTTTTGTTGAAGATTTTTAGGGAGTTATCTTTGGAGGAGATAGTGTTAGAAATAACTATATGTATGTCTACATCTCGCCTCTTTTGGTGCATGGTTTGGAGCAGGGGGTATGTGTTTATAAAGGTTGCCTCTTGGCCCAGTGATGATTAGCGTCGATTAAAAGGTTTTTGGGGGTGGGTAGGAAAAGGGGAATTGTTTTGATTTGGAGAGTGGAGATGTGAAGTGGAAAATAAGAAGTGCATTTAACCTATGAGATCGATTTGGTTTACCCAATGTAATTAGTGTCTTTATGATGTTTGTGGTTTTTAGGAATCATTGCTTCCGACCATTCATGGGTTTTTTTTAAGAGATCTGCTTCCATGTCAATAATATCATTATTTAGTTTTTTGAAATCAATGTTTAATTTGTATTTTTTGTCTAATGAGATTAAAATTTGTTTAGCACCTTTAATCCCAAGATATAAAGGATGGGCATAGGTCTCTGCAAGTAAGCAAGCTCCTTTTAACCCGCATCTCCCACCAACTCCTAAAAGAATTCCGGAAACGCCAACTATTGGTCCGACGATTCCGAATATGTCACGCTGCACTCCAATATTGCGTTTTGTGAACTCAGTGATCATCTCTTCACTTGTTCCTGCGATGTATACTTGGGGACGGTCTTGGACATTTTCAAGCCCAATCCCGCCTGTGGTGATTATTTCTGTGCAGCCCAGGCGTTTACAAATTTTGACTACCTCATCACAAAATGAATAGCAACTTTCTTCGTCGATTGGTTGGATATCACCAACTAAAAATAAAAGATCACGGTGTTTGCCTTGTCCTGCTTTGTAGTAGATGTCCAGTTTTGGCGGTTCGATTAAACCAAGGGGGCTTACAAAGACACTATGAGGAAATTTGTGTGAAAAGAAGGAATAAAGTTTTTTAGCTTTATAGTATTCAATTAAGAAGTCAGCAGTGATTTTTCCGACATTACCTATTCCGGGCAGACCTTCGATTAAAAGAGGATTTTTTAGTTGAGGTAATTTCTTTGATTGTAATGTGACTTCCCAGGCTGTGCTCATGGGTTTTTTGGGGTATTCAAGGTTTATATAGCTTTGGATGGGTTATGAAGATGATCCGAAGAGTGGATTTCAATTTCGTCGCCAACTTCATAGGATATGTTTGAGTTAATGATAGCGAGTTCGAGACAATAGGTTGCTGGTTCTTTCGAGGACCAAAAAGTGAAGGGTTTGAATTTCTGTTTTATTTCGACTATTTTATGATTTTGATTGATAATTAGGATGTCGAGTGGGAAGAACACAAAGAGGTTGTGGAGAGAAACTTTTTGAGGAACTTTGAAAGACATGAGACAATTCTGTTTTGATCTGAACATAAGACCACGGGTTTGGTTGAGAAAAGAGGTGGCGTTGATTTCTTGTGTACTGATAATGAGGTTTTTGGTTTTGTTTAGGATCATGTTATATGGATACGTGCAAATTCAAGATGATTGGGGATGATACTGATTTTCTCATTACTTTACTAATTTGAAGGTCCAGATCTTGTCACCAATGTAGTGGATATTTTCAACAACTTTGCCTTTGGTTTGTGTTTGGATTTCAGGACTTGATACAAGTGCTTTTCCTACAGCAATGGGTTTTCCATGAGTTTGATCTATGATCAGGACGTATTCGCCTTGGCTGATGTTGGGATCGAATGTAGTGATACCGGGCCTCATGATGTCGGCTCCGCCAATGATGAATTTGATTGCACCCATGTCAACAGTGACTTTCTTTAATGGTTGAAGAGTAGGGTTCTTAACGAAATAGGGTAATGCGGGAATGAGACATTTACCATGGAAAAAGAAGGAGATTTCTTTATTTAGAAGGACAAGTAGGATGGATTCGTCTTCGAGAAGTTCGAGATTATCTTTTTTGCTGATCTCTATTCCGTAGGGAGTTAGATGTTCTTGTACATCTTTGGATCTTAGTTGGACGCGTTTCATGGATTGGAATTTATAAAGAGGTATAATTAAGTGAGGATAGTTAAAGGTTGAGGATAGTGAAAGGTTGAGGGTAGTGAAAGGTTGAGGATAGTGAAAGGTTGAGGGTAGTGAAAGGTTGAGGGTAGTGAAAGGTTGAGGGTAGT
>CAYJTE010000002.1:0-3552 GCA_964372965.1 uncultured Methanosarcinales archaeon | reverse complement strand
GGTTGAGGGTAGTGAAAGGTTGAGGGTAGTGAAAGGTTGAGGGTAGTGAAAGGTTGAGGGTAGTGAAAGGTTAAGGATAGTGAAAGGTTAAGGATAGTGAAAGGTTAAGGATAGTGAATTGTGAATTTGAATGGGTGAATGATAAGTTCTGATCCATTTTCGAGTATACGCTCTTCCCCGTGCTCTAGTGGATCACCATCAACAATACTTCCCCGTTCGGATTCATCTTTGTAGGTGTATTTATAGTTTATTTTATCCCAACTGAGTGTTCCGTGTCTGATAGAAATTCTTTTGGTGATATCGTTTCCGGCAATGTTTATTTTGGATCCTTTTTGAGTGATTAGTTTGTCTGCGAAGGCAGATCTGTTGCGGCCAATTTGAAGGATATTTTCTTTCAAGATGAACTCATGATTCCCAAATGATTTGTCGGTGAGTTTAAGGGTGGCTTTGGGTTTTGTAAAGAATGAAAGCATGGGTTTTACCTCTTGGTTTTATTGGCGGGGGATGACTTTGTGTATTTTTCAAATGGGGGGTTTAATCGTTGTTCTATTGCTTTTGATCGTTGAGTTTTTTTACGGCAATCCAAATCAAAATTGCGAGAGCTATTCCTAATAAGAAAAATTTCAGGAGATTGTCTGCGTGCTGCCAGTATCTCCCAGTTCCATAGAGTAAGGTGAGAATAGCTCCACCGTAAAGGCCTGTACTTGTGACTTCTCGTGAAAGCATCGTCCCGATGATGAAGGCGATAATGGCGGCAACGAGTGCTATGATGAACACTACGCGGTCATGTTTCAAATTGAAATTATTATAATTCTCTTGACAGGAATAGGGTTGATTACAGTTTCCTTTTACCATGTCATTTTTGGGGGCATCATAGTCTTGCCAGGTGCCATTTAACTGCTGACAGGCTGATTCATTTCGCGCTTCGTATGTTTTTGGTGAACAAAAATTATCATAATTTGGACTTTCGTGGAAGACTTCGATTCCGTACCCTATAAAGAAGGAGTAGAGTATAGCTATAGCGAGTGATAAGAGTAGATATCTCTTTGGAAGATTAATTTTTTTAGGGGGCAACATTGTTTTTTGGGGTAGGGGGAGGTTAATAAAGATTTCGAGTGGGAAATGGTGAGCAACTCAGCATAACGCGCTCGATGTGTTTTTAAAGGGAAGGTCGCTTTGGGCCGCTCGATGATTTTTTCTACAGGCCGAATATGTACAAAAATTTATAAATGAATGATTTATAAATAAGATAGTGAGTATATGAAGTATAAAGATATATGTTATTTTAAGAAGTGATGGATATTTTGTTATTTGTTTATAATTAAAGATTAATTTACACAAATATTGATTGTACAAAAATTGCTAAGAATTGAAGAAATGGCACAAAAAACGGTGGAAGAATATTTGGGACTCGGAGCAAAATTGGGCTCAGGCGGGCATGGATCGGTGTATTCTACCAATAGAGTTCAGAGTGTAGCGAAGATTATTCCTATTAAGAAACTGCCCCTTGCTCGGACGTCCACAAATGTTGAGTGCGAGTATGTGGGACACTCGGGCGACACTGCACTATTTGATATTATATATAATACAAATGGAAAAAGAGTACAGGTGTGCCATCAGTTCGAAGCGGTTGAAACTTTTAAGTTGAAAACTGCGGTTCAGGAGATTTCTATTTTGCGGAAAACTCAGGAATATAGTCATGTTTATGGCGGTCGATTAGTTGGATACCATAATCATCAGTTTGTTATTAATTCTGCTGGAACACTATGCAGTGTTGTTGAACAAGATAAAGTAATTGGCCAGAGCGTAAATGCCATTTCGCCTTGTTTTGGATATAAACAGCGTGTTGAGATGTGCGCAGAACTCCTTGAAGCTGTTGATCAGTTTCATTCTTTAGGATATGTGCACCTTGATATCAAACCAGATAATGTGATGCTTAGCCAAACTGGAGTTGTGCTTATTGATTATTCGGCTGCGATTTCTGCGAATCACGCGAAAATACCTGATTTGGAAGATATAAAACTAGGGGTGACTGGTACGAGAAGTTCTAATAGTACTTTTGTTGGTACACCAATGTATGTTGCACCGGAACAAGCGCGAGGAAGACCGTGCGCTCAATCAGATCTTTATAGTGCAGGACTCGTTATTGTTGAGTTGCTGGATAGATATCCATTCCCTGAGTTGAGGTCTTACGGGCAGGAGACGATTGAGCGCTTTTTGAATGAGAATCAACTTAAAACAGAGAGAACGAATGATATTGTTAAGCAAATGCAGAGATCACAATTCTTGGTGGAACAACCTATAATGTTACGAAGACTCTTTCTTAACGCTCTTGAAAAATTGCTTGATCCTTACTCGGAACGACGAAAAGAGGATGAATTTCGACACTATTTTGCGGTGTATATGGAGTGCGATAGACCGAGTGTGTCTTCATATAATACTCGAAATACTGTTTCTGTGGATATCTGAAAAATAGGTTTAAGTGGTAATTCAGTGCAAAAAATGAGTTAAAAAAAATCTTCTCAAAAATATTTATGAGAAAAAATAGAGTAAGAGTATGAATCTAATTGGTTTTTGATGATAGTTAGAATATCTCTCGAGGAGAAACGATGTGAGAATTATTTCTAGTCAATATCTTGTGGACGGTCGCGAAACCTTTATATACTTATATTTGTTGTCTAATACAGAAAAGTTTTTCCAAAAAAGAGGTGGATGTAACATGGCTGAAGTCGTAGCAAAAACTGCTGTAAAAAAAGAAGGTGGGTATCTGTACTTTGTTGATAAGAATGGTGATGTTTGCCGAGCTGTAATGAGCAGAGCTGGTCGCAAGAAGGGTAAGACTAAAAAAGAACTTGTAGCTAGAGCTGGTGTCAAGAAGGAATCTGGTTATCTTTACTTTATTGATGGTAAGGGTAACGTTTGCCGAGCTAAGATGGCACGTGGTCGAAAGGCTGCTAAGAAGTCTCCTGCCAAAAAGGCTGTTAAGAAGGTAGTTAAGAAGAAGCGATAAGCTTTTGTTTTTTTTTCTTTTTATATTCTTTTTCTATGTTTTGCGGTTGTCTATTTTTAAGGGCTGGTTGTTCGTCATAATCTTTTTAAAGAGACTGTCTTTTGTGTTTCTTATTGCGGGGGTGGGAGAGCGGTCAAATCCGCTACCTTGAGGCCACACATAGTGTCAAAGGGGTAGTCCCTTAGTGGGTACGCGTGTTCGAATCACGTCCCCCGCATTTTTATGGTTACTGTTAGATGTTCTTTGATAAGTGATGGTTATGAGGGTTGTGTACTTGATTTTGAAAAAACATTTTGGGAACGGATGCTGGGAAAAATGGTTGATCGAATAGGGGGGATGTATGAGCGAGCAGGTATTGTTGCTGATGGTTTATTTTAATAGAAGTGTATTTGTGGGTATACCATCAGTAAAACACAAGAAATAAGAAGAATCTCTTATTCAAGAAAAACAGACATTTTCTGACCAGAAAACAGATAGCTTCCTGTTTTCTTGTTTTTGTACATCTTGTTTTTGTACATCTTGTTTTTGTACATCTTGTTTTT
>CAYJTE010000001.1:0-22701 GCA_964372965.1 uncultured Methanosarcinales archaeon | reverse complement strand
ATACTCTTTCTATTTTAATGAAGAAGTAGAATAAAATAATGGAATAATAAAATAATGGAATAAAAATTCAAATAAATAGACTACTCCTAACTCATTTTTTGTTTATACGCTCTGCCAGAAACCTTATTTTAAATCAAAAGACTAATTCTCTGATGACACGACCTTTATCCCTAACGTTTTCTTAGCATCTACTCTTACCCAACCTGCAACAGAACCACTTTCAAAAGCTACTTGTTTATTCACAGAAAAACTTTGGTCGTCCTTTAAGTTCATAACAACTCCAAACACGATTCTGAGCTAACTCAGGATTTTCAATATCTTGAATTCTCTGATAACCCACTTTAGCTAGCCACAATTTAAACGGCTCAGCTTTTTTTGAAGGGATAGATTGAATTATACGAAAAATACTTTCAGTATTAGCACAATCATTTTCGTATGATTTGCCATGAGATGAGAGTAATTTCAGTTGTACCAAAATTGGGGACAACTCCATTTCCATGAATTCTCAATCTTTCATTTTATCCCAATATTGCCACGGAGTAGGACTATCAGTTAATACCTGAACCACATCAACAACAGAAAAATGCCATTATTCATTATCCCGCATTTTATGGATTTCTTTTCCTTCAAATAGTGCCAAATCATTCATAATAACCTAAAAGATAAGGAAATAGATGTACAATTTGCGAACCTGCCCAGTGCGGGAGTGAGGTACTAAGCAAAACCTTCTCTCGGACGGATCATAAAGCCAGTAATAGGAGAAGTATAATTTGGTGCAAACAAGTTATAATTTTCTTCTAAACTTCTCCAAAAGCCCACTAAGAACCACTGGTACCATCTCCATCAGGAAAGGATCAACCACTGCCGCAATCCGCATCTGCGTTCGTCCAAGCCTCCGGCCCGTATCAGATCCATAAAATCCTTCCATTGGAGCGCATAGTACTGTCATCTTAACATCATTCACCTCAACAAATCCTTCTCGCGCACAAAATAACACAAACGCGGACACATCAAACTCAGGATCAACAACCCTGAAATCAACTACTAAATAAAGTGCCGAATCAGGACGTGACACAATAATCCCTGGCATATAACTAACCAACCCCTCATACAGTTTTCTCATCACAGACGAATAATACGTACGCTGAGAACTATACCACTCGTTCAAATCAGATTCAGACTCATGAAGCAGCGCTGAAAAAATATATTGTCCAATCGCATTTGCGCACAAATTCGCCGTATACTCCGCAACAACTTTTGTATGCAACAGCAAATTATCAGTAATAAGTCCACCCACTCGCAATCCACACGCATTCCATACTTTTGATGCACTCTCAATAGAAACGCGTCGGCCTAAAATCCCTGGAACCTCTAACTCTGTAATACCCCAAACTGAACTCGTAACTCCTGGTACATAAAAGAGTTCTCGATACGCCTCATCACTAATCAACCATAAATCATATTTCACACACAACCGAGCCAGTTCTATCATTTGTGCATGGGAAAAAAACTGACCAGTAGGATTATCATACGGAATAACCACCAGAGCCGACGGTCTAAAAGAAACAATCACCCGCTCAATTTCATCAATACGAGGAACCTCAAACACACCAGAAGATAACAAACCTCGATCAACCGACACCACCAAACGACCAGTGCGAGCCGCAAACGACCTATAATTGGAATACCCCGGATCAATAACCAGGAGCGGTCGATCAACCCCGAGAGTGACACCAGTACACCCAAGAACTGCCAATTCCATCGCCTGCGACCCGCCATCAGTAACTACCACAGATAAACCAGTTGTATCAAACCCTGAGCACGAAAGCAAATGCAAAAATGTTTTCCGACACTCAAAAGTACCAGACGTTTCAGTATATTTTACAACACCATAAGCAAACGGACTTCCTTCAACACCCAAATACCGCATCCGTACTTGAAGAGCACCATGCATAGGCAAACTCACATTACCAATTGCCACATTAATAGCAGAAGCACCATCTTGGCGCTTCGCAAACTCTAACCCCGCAAAACGAATAGCTGATGGCTCACGCAACAAATAATGATCCGAAAAATGTACCATAAGATACAAAAATAACTACTTATTAAAAATCTAAGCACAAAATCATCGAACAAGCATCAAAATCACAACCACCATCAGAACAACCAAAATACATCCTTCTGCCACTCCACCGGCCCGCACCATACCTCGGATACGAAATTTCGATACGGGATAAAATAGCGTAACCCCCATAGGTGTAAGTACATCACCAAGTAAATGTGCAGCATAGCCAATAAGAATAGCCCACCCATAATAATTAGACCAAAAAAATGACGACAAAAAAAACAGCGCAACATACAAAAATACACTATGAAATATTCCACGATGTTTTGAAAACGTCGCAATAACTGTGCCTATCGGACCAAACATCCGATTCACCAAACTGTGTTGTTCATCAACATCAGGAAACAAACTAAAAAGCAGTACAATAAGAAAGAACACAATCACACTTCCTCCACTAAAATGATCTTGCAAAAAAAGAAAAAACAAAATGCCAAGCAGAGCATGCGTAGGATATAACATCAACAAAAAGAAACACATTCAAAGATAAATACCTTACGAAAAGAGCTACGAAAAGAGCTACGAAAAAAGCTACGAAAAAAGCTACGAAAAAGGAAAGACGTCTTATTTTCCATCAAGTCGTGCCAGCTCATCTGCAGCATTCGCCCGCTCAACCGAACTCACATTTAATTCAAGACGAGCAAACATCTCATTTTTCTGAACTTTTCCAACCATCTTTATTTGTTCACCCAGTAGTTCATTTTTGATATCCTCAAATGATCCCGGAACATCTCGAATTTTAGAAAAATCTAGTTCAGACTTACCTGTAAGACTATTAGTTTGCTGTTTCCAAAATACACACCGAACATTACCAGATCCATCATCAACAACCGCATTCATCACATAGCCCATACTTGGGGTAATTGCACCATGTTCATTGCACGAAAACGCGCCGTTGAACTCAGTTACCTTCTTATTACACATAGGGCATGTACTCCAATACCTTGGATCAAACACTTGAACAATAGTACCCATCACTTCACATTGTTCATCTGCAGTAAGTCCTGAAATAGATTTACGAATCGCCGTAACCGGTGTTGTGCGAACAACACCAATCTCTACACCGGCTGGATTCACATCAATACTGGCTCTATCACCAAGATGCACCTCTTTTCCCCCAGCACTTTCTTTAACATACCCTTCTTTCACAAGAACAATATCACCTTCAGATAAACCTTCGAAGTGTGCAACTTGATCATTCCAAAACACCACTCGAACACTACCCGTCTCATCACCAACAAGCATCGAACCAACTCTTCCCTTATTTTCCCCTTTGGTAAATTCACGAACATCAAATTTGCGCATAACTTTACCCGCAACAGTCACATTACGCATACCCGGCATAACTTCCTTGATCTTCAGCTTTTGTTGATCGGTTGACATAACCGCAACACCAAGTTCATTCGCAATAATATGAGCGGCGCCTTCTTCAGAAATAAGACCTGAAAGCTCATTGATCTTCGTTTTAATTTTCTCATCTAAATCACGTGGAGTAACTTTACCACTCGCAATAAGTTTTTCACGAAGTTGAGCATACGGAACCTTAAACATAAAAGAAGTGAGTAAGTACCCCTTTATAAGTATTTATAGTGTTGTTCAGATTAGTTGAAACCACACGTACCGCAAATACTAATACCTGCCACAAATCATCAACACCCGCCGCAAATTATCAACACCCCACTAAGAATTATCAACAGACACACTATTTATAATCGGCACCACAAATAGAATTGGTGACTCAACACCATTCTTCACTGACGCAACCGCTACATAATACTCTTCGCCAGAAACAAACCGTTCGTCAACAATTTTATACCACAACTGAGACCCGCATTTGTAGCCCTTATTGTTCTCCTTTGTTAATGGACAAGCAGCAAGTGAAGAACTGCCTAACTCCACGCGCGAATAAAAATCACCAAACGTAGAAGAAAGAGACCCAAATAATTGCTCAGCATCTTGAACACTCGAAACACGCTCTCCCACGCTTGCTGAATTAGTATAATAAATAACATACCCATCGGAAAGTCCATCCAGTGGAACATGCACCTCAGCAGCAAACCCGCCACTAGCAGAAATTTCCTTTGAAACTGTAAAAGAAGAAAGAGGAAGAGGGACAGTTGGAGTCAAATCAACCGCAAACAGTCTCTTGCCATCTTTACATATAAGAGCAAGTCTTCTCCCAGTATCAATTTTAGAGGAACAAACCGAATACCCCAATACAGAGCAAGTAGCAAGATCAGCAACGTCCCCGCAAGAGGAAACAATAGATTTACCATCAGAAACGAGCGAATCAACAGTAGAAAAGAGTGGAACATCAAATACAAACGAAGGAGTGTATTCATAATAGAGGGGGAACGGCCTAATAACATAGACAAGACCCGCATCAACTGCTTGACTTTCTCGCAGTGGAACAGCATCAAACGATCCAATCGACTTGGAAGAAACTGCTTTTCCCATAACTTTCGAATCAACAACCGTCACCGTAAACGGCAAATCAACCACGCGACTCACTTCAGACGATGCTCGGGTGGAAAACACATCTGACACCGCAACCGCACAAAACCCTGACACTGAATTAAGAACAGTCTTGCCTTCAAATCTCCCGCAGCCATAATCTTGGAGTAATGCATCATCAGCAACATCTGCTGCCACATCAAGCACTACTCTCTGCGCGCGAGATTCAATAGAAAGCATATCAGTTTCCGCAAAAATTCCCGCCCTCTGAACACTAATAGCCCATGTCCCTTTGGGACCAATAGTTGGAATATCAAGTGACATATACATAAACACTGCAAGAGCTGGAAGTAAAGCAAGTAAAATCCAATGATAAATCGCTCCCTTTTGATGTAATGTTGTCATAATCAATTCCTGTTATACAAAACTAAGACTTAAATCCCGAACGCACATCCCGAACGGAGAGTGGATCCTCACCCGGTAAAATACCTGTATTTGCGATCACCTTGAGATCATTTTCTAACCTGTTGTAAGGGCGAAGGAGTTTGCCACTGTGCACATCTTCTCGCCACACAAAGACTTCATGTTCCATATGCGCACTTCGATCAAGAAGTTCCGCACTTTCTTTTTGTGCAGTTGTTTTACCCTGATCTAATACGAACCAAAGTACACTAAAAATAACAATACTTCCAACAACAAGTAAAATAAAATCCAGAGGTTCATCTAAAACCCCTTTTTTGTCAAGCTGAAACCGGCGCATCCTCATAATAGTAAACCTCATCCTGGCACCCTCCCTGACAACGGTTTATCTTTAAACGGCTTTTGTACATACACAACGAGCACATCAGATAACCACTCTCTACTCACCGGATCAACCACAGAGACATCATAAAAAAAAGTAAAATCAGGCGCTTCATAATAATTACCAGACTCAATCTCTATTTTCCTCTCCTGAAGTACTAATTTAAAGTTATATTTTTCATAATCCTTCTCAGATAAAACTTCATAACAAGCATTCATACGATCAACTGTAAAATGTGATAGATCAACAGAAAGTGGATGCACTCGCAACGACTCATCTTTAAAGGCAAAACAATCAGCTGAATGCGTAAAGCGGTATGAAATAACATGAGCTTGTAACTCTGAAGGAACCGCCACCAGTGAATTTTTGTATCCATACACCAGTGATGCAAGAGCGATAAACACCATCGTAATGGCAATTAAAAAAACAATGCCAAACACCACTTTATACATCAGCGTAAACGCACCATCACCACGCATCCCCATATTAAATTGATCAAAAAATTTCATGATATCACACCATCACATGCCCGAAGAATAATAAGAGAATTAGGATTTTCACGAATAAGACAAACAGACGCAGCACCTTCAACTGCACCTGACGCACTCCACCCGGACGGGAGTACAAAACTCTTTTCAGAAGAAAGTGTTTCTGAAAATTTTACTGTGGCCCCAGCAGCATCAGTAGATGTCTCGGCTCCAGAAATCAAATACACTTTAATAGAATCAGGATTCAAAATCAGCCCATACTTAGACAAATCCGCAGGATAACCCGCTTTAATCGTATGTGAATCACCCGCCATAACATTAATCATATGTGAAAACTCAGACGCCACGGTATCAATCGCCACTTCTTCAGACGAACCTGCTCGAATTGCAAAATCAAAAATAAAAAACACCGCAACCACCACAAGTAGTAGTTCAACAACCATAAACAATACTCGAGAGCCTTTTTTATTTAACGGAGAGCGCCTCATGAAATCACCTTACGTGAAAGACCAACTGCAACACCACCTTCTCGCGGCCCAATAACCAAATATGTCCGTCTCTGAACACTAAAATAAGCAGATACTAACCACTCACCTTTAATCATGCCACGATCAACAAACCAGCCACCAGAACACTTGTAAGTGGCCGAATGAACACTTTCTCCAACACCACACGTGCGATCGCCTGCTACATATCCAATATTATAATCAACATCAACACATCTACTTTCAAGAGGTGTAACCAGAACCCTATCATCAGACGGGATAGACTCCACCTCTGCTTTTTGAATCAAACATATACAACGAGTCGTAGTACACGCGCTCGGCTTTTGAATTTGAATAGTATACGCTGTTAACAACACGGCGTCAGTATCAACCTGAACCGAAATCTGTCGATCCGAAAAAGACGCAATCATCGTTTCATCATCCATGATAAGCAAATGACTCCGTCTATCATCCATATTCTTCGAGTGCGACATCGAATCAAGAACCGTCGTAAAGTCCCGAAAGTTATCGGTTGCTTGACTTGACAATCGGGAAAAATTACCAACAAGTAACAGGATCGGAACTAATAATACAAAAAGCGCAAACAAAATACCTAAAAGAGCTTCCATACCAATGAAGCCGCCTCTCCTGTTCAGATGTATTGAATGAATAGTATATCTCATAGAATAGTATTATTGTTTATCACAGTCAAGCGCAACAAACCCATCACATTTTGTACCGCATTGTTTATCCCCCAGTTGTTCTTTGGTTTGAATGTTTTTATCACAAGGACACTTATCCAAAAAATCCGAGGCCTTATCGCAATCTTTATCTCCAAACCCCGTAAAAGTATCATCCACAACAACTTTCGATTTATCAACAGACCCGCGGAAAAAGAGCACAATTAAAATAACCGCAACAAGTGCAATGATCCCCGTAATAATAATCCACCACATCTCAGTTCCTTTTTTATCCATAATCATCACCTAAATCAGTAACATCCAGTAATATTACAACTACCTCACTTTCCAGTAATATTACAATTATCTCATTTCCCAGTTATATCTCCTTCGCTACAATACTGTTGAGCTGTTGTCAAATCACTAATATAAATCGAACTATACTCGCGCTCCTCAAATATTTGTTTTATTTTTGGAGAACCGGGATCTGGTTTTTTGAATTCTTGTGTTTGTATGTATGCCCCTACAGAAGTAGTAGTAAGACCAACTGCCGTAAGACCAACTGCCACTACACCACCACACAAACCACCTGTTGCTACCGTACAAGCAATAACAGGAATGGCCCCTACCACAACCCCTACTCCTGCAATAATAGCGCCAGCCCAACTACTACCAGGAGGTCTATTCTTCGGAAGAAATGTAATAGCATACGTATTATCCCCTTCAATATAATCTGTTAAAATTCCAACTTGCCCAGGTCCACCATATTCTTGGACATAATTCAGATATGACATTGTCTGTGTAGGAACACATCGATTCTTTTGACATGTAGATGTATCAGAACACTCAGCATTTGTCTCACATTTAATACACTCTTCACCATCACACGCATCATATTTGGTTTTGTACGCCGTATTATGCATATAAGATACAAACTCAGAAAAACTAATCGGACAATTTTCCCCGAATTGTTTACAATCAGCCGTATCCTCAGCCTCAATTGTATTTTGATCCACAATCATGGTATAACACACAAAACATTGATTTTTAAGACTCCCCGCACCAAACAATGCCGGCATCACACTTACATCGCTATTTTTTAAAATTTCTTCATACCTGCCCTCACCAAACTGCCACCAACATCGTGCCACTTTATCAGCCAACTGTTTTTTAATTTCCTCGCTATCACTTTTTTTTTTTTTATATATCTTTTTACACAGTGCTGGCATAACTTTTTTTTGAAAATTTGAAAAACACGACTCTACAGAACCAAGCCGAAGCGCAGTAGCCGCCCGAGCACTAATAGACCCATGACATAAATTCTCCGCCGTTGTATCATCAGCCCCCGCCAAAAAATTCGCCATAACCGCAGCTACAATAAAAAACGAAACCAGAGAAATAATAATCGCAACAAGTGTGCCTGCTTCTCCTTTTGAAGACAGTCTAAAAGAGTTCAACCTTAGCTTAAAAGAGTGCATCCTCAGACCAAAAGTCCTTGGAAATCTCATCAAATATCTGTTGCGTTCAAACATCAATCTCACCATATAAACATCCAAACAATAAACCTAAAATAAGGCCTATCTTATATTTGGAGTATCTATAAACTGGTATATCTTTTCCTCTTTATTAAACTTACAACAAAATTGATGAGAAGAAGAGTCCCATAAACTCACGCTAACACATCTATCCACCACCCGCGCATCGCATAAATGCCAGGCTCCTTGAGTACTCGCACCAGGCGCACACAGTAAATCTCCGCGTACTGCAGGTGGTAAAGACCACGAATATTGAAGAAGACAACCCACCCATTTTTCATACGGTTTGGAAGAAAGACTCACTTCCACCGGACCAGGAGCGCAAGTTTCCTCTCCCGAACAACCATAAAACGATGTTCCACCAGTAAAGCCAGCTCCAACAAGCGTTCCAAACGGAACAACCGCGCGCCCACAATCATTTTCAGAGGTTCCAGCATCACCAGACATAAACACCTGACAACCTTTAGAAGATAATTTGTCTAAATAAGGAAACTCTGGACTATTACCATCGGTAACATCAGACTCACTAACAACATCATCACAATCAACATCTTGAGAAGGACAAGGATAAAGACCAGATGGTGCCTTACCCTTACCACTCACCCCCATCTTCCCTGAAAAATCACAGAGCCCAACTATTGTACCACTTGTTGGATTACACGAAAGAGGATACTCTGATGGAAATGGTATCATCAATTCGCCACTACTATCCAAACCATAAATTTCAAACCCCCGGTACAATTGAAAATCTAAATCACCCTTCCGGATCCAATCATAATAAGTTCCCGTATTAGATTTGGAACAAGTATACGTAACTGTTTTTTGAACGCCAGAAGACTCCACTTTCACTTCTTGAGTAGTTCCAACAATACTGGGTCCGCATTCTTTCCACATATTACCAGAACACAATAATGATTTTTCATCACGAGAAAACCACTCTCCATATTGAACCGCGCAAGCCACTGCAGTCTCATCAAAGACAGGTGGATTAGTATAAGGTGTTAAACCTTCTTCCGCAACCTGCGAGGGAATCACTTCACCAGAGCGAACAATTGTCATCCCGCATGCATGACCCCTCCAGGCCGTACGTTGAGCACTATTTACAAATGCAACACAACCAGAGGGAGGAACTTGTTGGGGAGAAAACGCAGAACAACCCCCCTCAAGACCCTTGAGAAAGGAATGAACCATGCTCACAAACACTCTCCTCGTATCAGACTGAAGAATCTCTCCACGAGCAGAATCAATACAATCCATCTCCTCACTCGAAGCATCCATATTCGCAGAAATAGTTACCGCTTGATACCCTTCGGAAACAAGACACGAAGGCGTAGCAGGATCCCCAGAATCAAACTTGCGTCCTAACTCTGCTACAATATCATTATTAAGGCCATCCTCATCAGCATCTCTCCACCGGTTCGTTGTAAAAAAACACAACTCATTATCAGGACCTTTAAAGAGTAAGCCGCCATCTTCAAAATTGCGAGACCTATCATTCACAACTTCAGGATCCGGCGTTCCTCCTCTCAACAACTGTAAAATAGAAAGACGATTTCCATTACGATAATCCTGAGAATAACCAATTTGCATGGTATCGAGAGGAAACAAATACGGTTTCTGAGCAGATGAAATATCTTTCTTTAAATACCCCTCATAAAAATTACGAGCAACATACGAACCCCCATCATATCCTGCAATAACACAGGGTTTCATACCCTTTACATCAAACTCACTTGACACTACCTCTTTTCGTTTATAGATAACCACATGTGTTAAATCATGACTTTCATCATAATTAAACAAAATACTCGCTGAGCCAACATCATCGCCCATGTCGGTTGTAAATGGATTATATTTTGCAAAACAATTGGTACCTGTCTTAGCTGACGCCAGAGCTTCAAGTGTTTTTTTAAGTGAATCGGCGGACTCTAAAGTACTTCCTTCAAGTGTGGTTCTGCCTGCTTTCAAGGCCCTCTCCCCTACTGTAATTTCTGGAACAAACAAATCAACCATAACATTAAATTTTTCTTTAGCGGTTGGAAATAAACCACCACTGGTATCACTAAACCATAAAACTCCAACAACAACCAGCACAATAAGTGGAAGTAAATAATTCCAAATGGGCCTATCTGTAGCCATTAAAACATCTCCTTAAAACTACCTAAAATAGAACTCATCTTCTCACCAAGTGAACCCGACCAAATAAACATAAAAAATAAGAGAAACAGTGCAAGATCAATAAGAACGATCTGCCACATTTCCATTCCGCGAGAATTTATAACTAGAAATCTTCTCAATCTCCTCTCACGCAAGAATCCCACCTCGGATTTTTGTCCAAAACGCCGTAAACATAAGAGCTGCAAAAACAAGTATTAAAATGAGAATAACCAGTGTCTCAGGGCTCAGCCAATCAATACTACCATGCTGATTAATTCCTCTGCCACCACCCACACCAACTTTATACAAGGTCCCATGTTTTCTATTTGGTTCCATGTTGAATCAACTATTTAGCAACACAATAACTCTTATCTCCAACTGCATCACAACTCTCACCACTCTCTACATCACAATCAGTACTTTCAGCCTGTTTGGTACATTCAGTTGCAAACCCAATGCAACATACTCCTTTTGTAATACCACAATCAAACGCCGAACTGGATTGTGTCCCAACTGGACACTGTTTCTCACCAGAAGCAGTACAAATACCAGAACAAGCATTAAGACCTTTTTCAATACTACTACCTTTATTAGTAAACATCACAACCATCACAATCAAAACAATGAGCGCAAGAACCGCACCAATAATAATCCACCACATCGCCTCGCCTTTTTGTGAAATCATAATGTCACCGCCAAATTAAACACGCAAAAAAAAGAAAATAAAAAATTACTCAAAAATTATTGCCACTTACACCCATTCGAATCACACAGGCCTTTATCAGAACTTGACTCATCGCATCGAGAAATCTCATCTTCAAACGCAGCTCGTTCCCGATCTTTCTCATCATTACTTGGAGCCCGTCCAATTCTATTTGAAAAATCTGTTTCCTTAGACACACTAGGATGGCAATCGCCATATGAAATTCTCATTTGAGTAAGTTCAACATCGCCGCCTTTATCAACACCCGTCCTAAACCCGCCTATTTGACCCGTAAAAATTGCCACCAGCACAACCAGCACAATAAGTGCGAGCGCCGCAATAATAATTACATTCAGAGATAACCCCTGACCCTTATTTGTGAATATCTTCACCATATAAACACCTCTTTTAGCGTGATACACACCAAAAGCAAAGAGCGTATATAAAGCTTTGCTCACATCCCACCCTCAAAAACAAGAAAAATAACCACCACCCTAATCACAAATAAACAAAATATTCTGCACTTCTCCCCCTTGCAAATTACTAAGCGGATAAATTCCCGAAGAATCTTTATCCGTACCCTTAGCAGAACAACCCCCCATAGTGCTAGTTATAGTAAAAATGGAAGACCGACTCGCAGGAGACACTAAAGAAGATTCAAATGTGTACTTCTTATTCCATTTCCCTAATGTAGATTCGAGACGTTCAGAAATATGATCTTTTAAAAAAGCACATGAATGTAACCCACCACACTGATACAAAGAAAATCCCTGATCAGATCTATCATTGAGAGTATCATAATTCCCAAAGTACAACGAACAATCATCAAACAGCTCGGAACCTATTGCCACAAGACGCGGTATACCATCAGCAAAACAAGATTGATCAGATACCGTCTCTTTCATAACCGCACTAACTGTACTATACGCCAGACCCTTACGAGTAAAGATCTTCTTATCATGCGTATCATCAAGAGCAAATTTCACCATAAAAAGCATCCCTAAACTAACAAGTATAACAATAACAACAAGGCCCATAATCTCCATCTGACCACGTACTTTACCGCGCCATACTACTCGGCCAAATAGATTGTGGAACCTCATGAAGTAACCTCGCCATACACCCCTACTTCAAGATATCCAAACCCGTATGTTTCACGACGTGTATCAGAATCAAAATCACGAAGAGCAACCACAAAATACGTTGGTTCATACACTACATCTTTCCCTGACTTGCCAGAAAATTCTTTTTTATACAACACAAAAGATACTTCACCTGACCCATCGGGGAGAACATTACTCAAATCATGGAGTACAATTTGCGAAATACCAAACACATCATAATAATAGTCTTCATGTGTCTTAAAAAATAATAACCCTCCCCCAGGTGGAGGTTGTCCCGTTCGATCAACTCCCAGTAACATCCGAACTTTTGTCATATCTACACAATTATCTTCCGGAGTAGAATCACCATGAGTACACATGAGCTCCGGCAAAAACAACACCCGTAAAGTAGTATCCATCGCCAGGGCAGCTCGTGCCTGTTGTTGATCTTCTTTAAGCGACCCTTCATGCCACTTGAAATAGAAGATGAGACCAAACCCCACCAATACAAAAAAAATAAACAGAACAGCAACAGTCTCCGTCATCTGTTGTCCTTGAGATCGCCTCTTAAAACGTCGCAATGATAAAATCATATTTTATTTTCCATCCAATATAAAGTATACTTCAATTTAGTACAACTGCACACATCCCTGTGCGATGAGCGTATCAGAGTTGAGAACACGAAGTTCATGAGCAGATGTCTCCAAACTAGCACAAGAGGCGAGAGTATTACTCACCTTCAAATCCTGTAAACAGGAGAGACTCAAACCCATATGGTTCTGCAACACACTTTTCACATTAGGGTTAAACGACAGATAAATCTGTGAACAGGGATCAACCGGATCATATGAACCAACCAACTCAGCTAACTTACCCCCCACCACTCCACTTAAAATGTTCTCACCACCATACACTTTCGTAACGAGCGGCAGACGCGCAAACGCTTTACGCATATTACAAGTATAAATATCCGGACTTCCGGCAAAAATCGCTGCATACGCCGCCGCATTCTTTTCGGAATCAACAGCCAGTGATACAACCGGAATTGGTTCACCCCATCTTTTCCATACATCACCCCGTTTGCGAAAATACGTAACTGACCCGTGATCAGAACTAAAAACCACCGCTGACACTTTGATATCAGGAACACTCTTGAGCAATACAGGAACAGCACCATTCTCACGAACAACAAGACCACCCACATCCACAATACGAACTTGATATAATTTTCCAAGAGAAACAGAATCATATCCTGCTGGATCAGCTTCAACCGACCGAACATTAAACTTCAAATCATCACGTTTAGAAACAGGAGAATTATTATCAGCAGGTGGAGGCCCATTGGAGCCACTCGAATCACCACCCGTCGACTTCACAAACTGTGCCGTAAAATCATCATCGCCAAACACAGAATACAAAGTATTCTCCGAAGTTACAAACAACAAATCAGCAATCTTATACGGCATTTTGTAAGGAAGACTCCACAAAATAAGTCGAGGACTCTGCAGTCGTTCAGGAGAAAACGTTGGTTGCACCACATCTTCAACTGTCCCACCTTGACCCACAATACCAAACCGACTCACCCCATCTTCACACGAAAATTGAAACTCGTATCGTTGCAACCCCGAAGTATCAATAAAATTTTTTGTACTCTCAGATACTCCGGATCCAACAAAAATAGATTGTAAAATCCGTAATACCTCAGATCCTAGTTGTTGTTCAGAAACATCTTTTTGCCGCATCACAATACCCACAAAAAAGAGCAAAATAACACCACCTGCAATAAGAATATACATCCAATTAAAAGTCAACTCTATCTGACCTTTCTGATTCTTTCGGCTCCATACCATCAAGACCCACCACCAACATTTGGAAGAGAAATTTCCGTATGATCGCCTTTCCCTTCCAGAACCAACGATACACGACCACCTGAAACGGGCACACATAAGTACGGTAAAAAATCACCCACCCCCTCACATTCTCCTTGACACAAGGTAAATCTATAAATCTTAAGTGCATACGGCGCAGTCGGACTGAGAAAAACATTTTGATCAAACTTACCATACCCCGCATCGCTGGGATTACTCAAAAGTTCTGATGCAACCGAACACGCAAGCGCATTATGAGAACACAACTCGTTAATATCACCTTGAGCAAAAGACGCTTCCAAATTAACAAAACAAACTTCCCTATACGAGGGAGGTAAATTATAATTTTCCTGACGTACCGCTCCATACTCCGTGTATACATCTTTAACCGACCGTTCAAGTTCGCTTTTGAACGACAAAAACTCCACACTCTCTGAATTCGCAACAAAACCTTGAATTGCATTATACCCAAAAAGAGTAATAAGAACAAATGTTACCGCCGCAAGGATATACACAAACACTTGCCCAATGATTTGACCTTTTGTATACATCAGGCACCTTTCTTTCTATTTTTACTGATATCGCGAAGTTTGCCTAAGATATCTTTGGCATCACTTTTATCAACGGGTGCTGCTGAATCACTACCTGATTTTTTAGCAATAGACTCCAGTTTCGCAAACACTCCCTTCTCTTCACGACGAAGACCAGGAGCAATTTCATCTTTATGATCAACATACTTTTGGGCAACTTTCTGTAACGTATCAACTGTATTTGATTTACTGGTAATAAGAGGACCAACATGCGGTATCGAAGAAGACTTCGAATGAAACGCATCAAAGACATTCTTACGAGACGAATCTTTACTCTTAGCAGTCTTCCATTTATCAAATCCTGAAAACGCATCTTTAACCGAATCAACCACACCAGACATAAGACCCGAATTCCCATCATCATTTTCAGAACCACTACTACTAGAAGACCCGCCCCTACTATCCCCTCGGCCAGAATCGCGTCCTCCGCTTTGTTTATACTCGTATATCAAATACCCAATACCTGATAAAAATAACACTAAACCAATAACAAGTACCACCAGCGGAACAATACTGCCATCTTCAACAGGCGGTTTTGGACCAGACTTCTTTTTAGGGTCAGTAGTTGTATTATCTTTATTTTCACTATCTTTACGATCTTCAGGATTAAAAATAGGTTTTATGTTTGGTTTATCTCTTGTACAGGGATCAGTTTCAGAAAACATCTCTTCAAGATTAGTTCGTCCATCAGAATCAGGATCTTCATCTGCATCTTTCACACTGTCTTTATCAGTATCCAGTTTCAAATAATCAAGACCACATGATGTATATTTTTTCTCAAACCAATCATACAAGCCATCAGTATCAGTATCTTTCTCTTTATCGCCAGGTAATATATCATTCGACCCGCATCCATTAAGAGCAGCCACGGCACCCAACTTCGTTTCAGTACAATTATCACACCTATTCAAGATACCATCACCATCAGTATCGGCAAATGGAACAGAAAACGTTCCTTTCGCTTTATTTCCCACGTTATCCTCAACAGCATAACAAAGTGTACTCGCACGGGAAAGTGGAATCTTTTGGCCAGTATAAGTGATATTAGCTTTACAACTCTTCTCAGAAGTCGATTCGCCATATGTTACATTAAAACACCCAGTAATATCAGAACAAGTAAACGAACTAAGCACACGCGAACAACTCTCAGTATCATTAATGAACAACCGAACTTCAGGAGGATGAGTATCATCTCTGCACACACTAAAATTTTGCCCCACAACAAGCACTCCATCGCTTACACCAAACGGACCAGAAAGACCAGCAGCATCTGTAGCCCGAAGTTTTACATAAATTTTTCGCGACTCGTTATCAGAGACATTAAAAATATCAGTAGGAATTTCAATAGGCATAACTGGTGTAGTTGTCGCATTGAGAATCAACTGTCCTCCTGAAAGAATTGGGCCATTTCCAGATCCACTCCCTACGCCCGTATTATTACCACCAACCACCCCGCCAACACCAGACCCTGGATTTCGAGTAATAGTTGGTAGTCTCTGTAGCCCCAAATCATACACTTCATAATAATACGAAACAACCTGTGCATCAGTAGTAGTTGCAAGTAACGAAACAGGACTTCTGCCGCATGTTAAATTACCATCATTAAGATCCGTAACCGTCGGAGGAGTACGATCAATAATAAAAGCAGACAACGCTTCAGCCAAGTGATCTCCCATCTGACAACGGATAGGGAATCGCTGTTCACCTTCGCTTAGTTGTGTCAGTTGAGCAATGTGCTGTCTCGAAAACGCTCCTTCAAGAGCAATAAAAGAATCATTCAATCGGTAATCACACACTGCGCTCTTTGATGTTTGAACTTCAAGAGGAAGTTCTGCTACTGTAAAATACCCTCCATCAGGTGAAACTGACTCAATCGCCCCAAGCGCACTATAATCGACTCTAAAAGTAATTACCTCAACTTGCGACAATAATCCCGCGCCATTACGACACTGGACAGCGAGCGCAAAATCATGGAAAAGTCCAACAAAAGTATTTACATCAAAAGAAACAGAATGAGTTAAATTCAGTACCCGCTCTTCAGTGCCTGGAAACGAAAACCGCATAGTATCATAAGATCCTTCAGAAATATCATTAAATTTGCACGTGGTTTTATCATCTGTCTCAACATGCAACACCACTTGTGTTCCTTCTAAAAGTAATTCGGGAACCGAACCAAACGAAAGAATAGATGGAGCACTTGGGTCATACTCTAAATTAAATTTCTGCTCCGGACTTAATTCTTCTTCATTATTTTTGCATTTTACATATAACTGTTTAACACTTCCTTCAGCGTCATACGCGCTAATCCCCGCATCCGTTGGAAACTCACCAACCACATACTTCCTCTCTGGCGTTGGATAAAGAGTATGAGCACGAGGAACACTTTCATATTCAAAGTTAGGCCTAAAATCATACCTACACTCAACCGTTGGAACCCGGGTAGAAAAGCGCCACTCAAACTCACTCTGATCGCTAACACCCCAAATTTCTTCATCAAAAGTATACGGTTCTGGGTTCTCAAGTGTGATACCAAATCCATCAACAACAATTTCTCCACATTTGGGAGCCTCACTATGGCCTTCTGTATCATTGGAAAAATAACAGATGCGGTTCGTCTTCTCAACACTAAACGGTGAACTGTACACTTCAAATTGACAATCATCACCTACACAAAATTGAGTAGACGCACACTCAAATCCATCAGAGCGACACTCAAACTCCACACTCGCCGCGCGAATAAAATTTTCTTTCCAATTCGACCTTCCCTTTTCAAGTTCGCGATGTCCCTCACGCAAGGTCACAAGAGTTGAAGGACCAAGACCATCAATAATAAATCCAAACGCCGCAGCATGTTCACGCTGCGTCAAAAACTCTTGACAAATGACTGAGTAATACGGAACGGTAACACTCGCATTTTCAAATTGGCCTGGAACAACTTGATTTTCAATAACGTGTCGTTTTCCTTCTTCATCTGTTACAAAATCCGCAACATACGCATTATCATAATTTAACTTACAAAATGACCCTACTGTTGTTCCAACTTCAAAAGTGACAACTGGACTCGCAAGGAGCGCATCAATTTCGGGCGACACAATGGTAATTTCTTGATCGGGGTTTGTAATTATGGCCTTTACAACCGAGCCGACATTTCCAAATTCATCCGCACAAGTAACATTTGCCAGATAACTAATGCCTTTCAAATTAGGAAACGACGTAACTTTAGGGGAAACATCAAATCCGATCTCATTAGTAAGTTTTTCCCCGCGCGGAATAATAGATTTCATCTCAACGGTACATCTATTTTTCCCATTATCAACTTGTGGAACGAGTGTGATCTCAACAGACGAAGTATCAGCCACAGTTTCAACCGTATTTTCAATATCAAATAAAGGCTCTTGTGTATCAACATACACCAGTGTACTCTTTGGTTGTTCTTGATTATGAAATTTATCTAAAGCGTAGTACACTACTTTGTAATTTTCTCCAGCAATTTTTTCATCAGTTAACAAACCCACTGTCTCACCGAGTGTTACAACTGGAATTCGAATAGTTTCATCGCGAAGCCGTCCCGAAAAAGCAATATCAGAAAATATAGTACAAGGTGTTGTCTCACCCGCTTGTGAACTCACCGTACACACACTGAGACGATCCAAGGTGGCTTCCAAATCAACACTTTGAACTGTAAGGTTAGGCTGCACACTTGAAATAATCATCAACCCTGTTGGACCAGTTGTAATAGGAGAATCTGTATCAGCAACGCACGCTTCACGATCACCCGCCACAAACGATTCACAATCACCCGCACCGTTGGAATCACCATCCTTTACACAAAACTGACCTGCATCTTGAGAACTGAGCCACTTACATCGTTCCCATCCACATTGATCATCACTATACGTCAGCTCACCCTGATCATTTCGGAGAATTCCCTCCGAGTTGGATTCTCCGGATCCCGTACACTCAAGACGCGAAGTATAAGAGTAACAATTGATATCAACATTTGATTTCTCGCCACAAGATGCACAGGAAGTCAGAGCCGGACCAAACGGAAATCCAACTGGATTTGAAAAACACCGTCCTAAACTCGAACATACCTGCGCTGTACAATAATACCCTTCAAAAAGCGTAGAGAGAGCAGAACAATCGCTGCAATGATCATCTTTTGCATATGTAGCCGGTGCGCAGTATCCCGCACCCGTCTCAGGAGAAACAGTAGTAGGAATCAATCCATCGAAAAGTTCACTATAATCAATAAATTCAGATCCACGTTCATCAACGTTTGACGCGCCTGGAACCCACGTACAAACATCCGTAAGACACGTGTTCAACTCACACGCACCCTTACTCTTATATTCAAAACAACTCCGCACATTCTCACAGGAATTACACGCTTCAACAATACTTGGACTGTAATCAAAATAACAGAAGTTAGTAACACCTTCAATACGCAAATCACCAGTTATCCCCAAACAGGTGTTCTGATTATAATATAATGAAAATGGATTATTAAGTGGTAAACTGCACGGGCCCGCATCTTTACATGTTGCAGTACGCGGGCTTGACGGTGCACAAAAGAACCGTGAACCGGATCTCTCTGAA
The DNA here is from genome assembly GCA_964372965.1 of uncultured Methanosarcinales archaeon. Lineage (GTDB taxonomy): Archaea > Nanobdellota > Nanobdellia > Woesearchaeales > GW2011-AR9 > CAMAVK01. Next base: position 3,115 of record CAYJTE010000001.1, on the reverse strand, counting down.
TCTTCCGGACACGCATCAGCAATAATTTCATTCTGGCTGCCACATGTAAATGTAAATTTGGACTCTCGACCAGCAGTAGCAGGATCATCAGCAATACAAAAACGCTCCCAGTTCGTATCCGCGTGATACTTTCCTTCACAGCGCGAATTTCCAAGGGTAATACTTGCTTCAACAGGATTTGCTGAGCTTTGTTCAGACGGCCCGGCAGAATACACTGCAACAATTGTATATGTATATTCCGTATCCCATAACACATCGGAATCAACAAACGTTCCAACCGCCGCATCCATGTTAGGTATTTCTTCCTCTTTAGGACCAAGTGGTTCTTTAGTAATACGGTACGATGTTACTTCTTTACATGGTTTCACCCACGTAAGTCGAACACTCTTCTCACCTAACACAGGATTTGCAGTAAAGGTATCAACATTTTTTGCTTCTCCTCCACCCGGACCACATTCAGGTGTCTGACGAAGGAGAAGTAAATGAGTATTAGGAAAATTGGTTACACCACCTTCTTCAACAGTGATTGTCTTTTCAGCAGAATATGTAACACCATCAATTTCAATACTGGATTTAATAATATGATCTCCAGCGGTAAGCGAGTCAGTTTGAATTTGATAATACGCATCTCCATTCGCCACACCTTTGAAAACATCATTCAAATACACTTTAGCGCCAAGTGCTTGCTCATTGAGAGGACCATCTCCAGAACTCCCCACACCGTCCTCATTTTTATCATAAAAAACAGTACCCGAAATACCACGAATCTCAATAGCAGATAATTCAATAGCAACCGTGCCTGTCTGAGCATCAACAATGGAAACAATCTTCGGATCGGACCGAAATCCAATTTTACTCGCACTCACCTGATAACTACCCGCAGCCAAATTCTCAATGCGTGCAACACCAAAATCATCAGTAGTCCCAGATTTACTCATCGGACCACGTGCAAAAACCGTAATACCAGAGCGTGAATCAGCTCCAGACACAGTCACATCCAAAACACCACTCCCACTTGATGCGCCGGGAACAACTGCACTACTATGCCCGCCGCACCTTCCAAGACACGTTGCTTCATCAATAATACTAGAATCAAAAAAGGAATTTCGTTTTTCTAATCCAAATTGCACGGCTTTTTGTTCACACTGAAACTTTGACTCCACCATAGAACAACTATTTGCCCGCTCAACTCTACAACACGCCGGGCCGCATTCTTCAAATTCATCTTGAACCTCTGTGCCACCAAGTTGTTCGCAAAACCCTTTAGTATGATCAGCACAATCAACAGTGCATTGCACAACTTTACATTGTGGTAAATCTGAACAAGCTTGAGGAGAACTAAACTGCTCGCAATCCTGCCCACCGCAATTATTACCCACATTCGCAAAATCCACACAAAACTTTGATTCGTCTTCAGTATAAAGTAAACACGAAGCAGATACCTGAGAAACAATAAATAATAGAGATAAAACTAGAAGTACACCTATCAACCGATAACGATGGTTCATACAGGTAAACTCATGCCCTAACCATTTATAAACCTATCGAGCTTTAGAGTCTAAAAATAAGCTTAAAATGCAAAAAGAGGAGATCCACTCTAAACGATCTTTTATTTTCGAGAAGTTGCCATTTTACGTAACTCCTCAAGAGCCCCCTTTTCTTTTTTAATAGAACCGCTTACTTTTTTCAGATTTTCTTCTTTAGAATTTTTAACTGGGTTAAATGCACTCCCTGATCCAAAGCGTTCGAGTTTTTCAAGTGCCGTTTTTTTCGCAAGCGCAATCGTTCCCAGTTTATCAAATGTTGCTTTCTTTGAGCCGCCATGATGTGAAAACTCCTCAAAGGCATGCAACCGGGATGCCTGATGAGATTTACGAGAGAGATGTTGAGTTGAACGCGGTGTTGTACGATCAACACGAGAATCAAAAAACAATCCTGAAAATGCATTACGATTTCGACTAAGGCCAGAATCAATCACATTACTATGTTCATCGCCGGAAGTAACATCATCTGCTTTCTGATTGGATGCAAGTTTTGATGAAGATAACTTTTGTTTAGATCTCAAAATTACAAATACCACTATCCCAACCAGTAACATAATTATGAACGCCGCAACCAAAATAGAAGATCCCATACCAAACGAATCACTATTGTCACGATTTTTTGTATCCAGTTTTTCAGACACACCATGAGAAACAGTACCATTAAGTGAAATTGTCCCGACCTCCGCGCCACTCAACCCGCGATTACATTCTAACGTACACGATATATTTGTGATCAGAAATGAATATTGACTAACACCCGCAGTCTTGGCATTCATCTCACAAAAATGTCGAGAAGACGCAGCAAAACACGCCTGATCAGAACCCGACCCATACTTACAACAACCCTTCCCACACCATACGCTCTCCTGCCCAACTGGAACGGCTCCAGCTGTGCAATCACGAGCGGACATAACAGAGCAGGTACTTTTGCACAGAACTTTTGAACATGTTTCTTGAAGAGGAAGATTAGCGCAGGATGTTGATTTGAAAAACAACCGCATATCACAACCCTGTAAATCACACTCTTCACTCGCCAAACCTTCAGAAATATCTTTACAATAATACGAGGATTCTGGATAGAGAAAACAACCACTAGCTGAAGCTAGCACCGGGATAACCAAAATAAACAGCACCATGAGTAAGAGTACGGTTCTAGACATGGTTGGTATTAGAATGAGTTAGAAGATATATATTTTGTTTGGTTTAGGAGGTGAGATTACAAGAATTAGCCCTATTAGTACTATTAGTACTATTCAGATAAAGAATAAAGAATAAAGAATAATATCACTTCAAAAGGATTTTTATCTTGGTAGAAAAATCAACAGCCCCACTCCGTATCCGTTCAACTAATTGTCTTTCAAATTCTTCATGCACATTGTAACATGCTTTTTCACGCAACTCCTTTGAAGCGCCAAGTGTCTCAATGTCTTCTTTGTTTAGAGAGCTAGCGATCAACTCCACATCTTCTTTTTCAAGTGCTTTTTGCAGATGGTAATGATGGTAAATTAAAATTTGCTTTTTCCACCATGTGGTTGCCGCAGGCAACTGCCGAACAAAGTGACTGCATGCTT